>CAKMZU010000171.1 GCA_929200485.1 uncultured Gammaproteobacteria bacterium
TAATACTATAAGGAATAAGTTGTCACAAGGTAAAAAATAACCCCTAAACGGGGTTATTTATACAAATTACACACATTTATGCGCTATATAGAACAATGCGGGCGGTGATATAAGGCGGCTCTATTAACTTGGTGTATTTTGATTTTTTACATATTCTTTCAGAGTTTCTATGCTTGCTCCACCTGCGCTTGAAGCAAAGTAAGCTCTCGACCACAATGCTGATGATTTACTTGCCCTTGTTAAATGCGTATTTTGCTGTCTGAGCATCCTTGAACTAACGGATTTCAAGTTGTTAACCATAACTGATATTGCCAGTTTTGGAGGGTACTGAATAAGAAGGTGAACATGATCACTTTCTCCGTCAAATTCTATAAGTTGACACTCAAATTTATCGCAAGCAGATAAAAAAGCATGGTGAAGCTGCTTTATCATATAAGCATCAAATATCTTTTTTCTGTATTTTGTAGTGAAAACCAAATGCACAACTAGCTTGCTAACGCTATGCCTAAATTTCAATAAATCGCTATCACGCTCAATTGAGATTATTAATTAAACCATTACTATATAAGATATATATGTAGAAATAATAATACACACCTAAATGTTAAAGGCAACGAAAGTAAGGCTATATCCAACACCTGAGCAGAAGGAATATCTTAATGCTCAGTTTGGAGCTGTGCGCTTTTCTTTCAATAAAGCCTTGGCGATTAAGAATCACGAATACAAACTTAAAGGTAATAATCTTTCACCAAAGAAAGACCTAAAGCCATTGCTGGCTTTTGCTAAGAAATCTCGTAAGTACGCGTGGCTTAAAGATTATGATTCCATTGCGCTACAACAAGCAGTGATAAATCTTGATGCGGCTTTTAAGAATTTCTTTAATCCAAAACTGAAAGCTAGATTCCCGCGCTTTAAAAGCAAATACGGCAAGCAATCTAGCTATCATTGTGTTGGTGTTAAAGTCTTTGGTGAAGCGATTAAAATACCGAAGCTTGACCCTATTCCTGCGGTGATTCATAGAGAAATTGACGGAGATATTAAAAGCATAACAATCACACGGACTGCCACTGGCAAATTCTTTGCCTCTATATTGGTTGATGATCATTTGGAACAAGTCAAGCCAATGAAGAAAGTGAAAATAGTCACTGGTCTTGATCTTGGCTTGACGCATTTTGCTATACAGGATAACGGCAAAAAGCATAGCAATCCTAAATTCATTAAACGCGCAGAACGAAATTTAAGGAGAAAACAAAAAGCCCTTTCAAGAAAGTTAAAGGGCGGAGCAAATAGAGCAAAGGCGCGTTTGCTTGTGGCAAAATGCCATGAGAAAATTGCCAGTGCTCGCGCTGAATTTCAACATAACTTATCTCGACAAATTGTTGACGAAAGCCAAGCGGTAATTGTTGAGACATTGAAATCAGCAAATATGATGAAAAATCGAAAACTGAGCAAGGCCATTGCTGACGCTTCGTGGCATAGTTTTGTTGCTAAGCTTGAGTACAAGGCAAAAGAGCTAGGTAAGCATTTGATCAAAATTGATCAGTGGTATGCCAGTTCAAAAACATGCTCAACATGCGATTTTAAAGTGGATAACATGCCTTTGAATATTCGCAACTGGGATTGCCCCAATTGTGATGCTAAAGATATTGATCGAGACATTAACGCAGCTATTAATATCAAAAATCAAGGAATTATCGAATTAAAGGCGGCAGGACTTGTCGTCTCTGCTTACTAAGGCTTCCTCGTAAATCCTGTCTTATCTCAGGTTGTAGCCAGTGAAGTAAGAAGCATCGCCTAAAGCGTAACGGCAGGCGGTGAGTAGTCACCTACTCTAACATTTCTAATCCGTCCAGCGCTTATCTCAATGCTTTAGGTTGATTGAATATGCCTAGCAAGTTGTGCTTGGCCTAAATGAGGACTCTACTGTTTTTGGAAATAGTCTCTCGTGAACATCCGCTTATACGAGCGGCTTCGGTCACATTGCCGAGCTTTTCGGCCAAATAAATAGGCCTATGAGGTCAGTTGCTTGAGGCGGTCGACTTCTAAACCTGTAAAAGAAAGTATTAGCTCATAGTGATCGCATTGAACAGATTTACCAACTTGAGCTGGTCAACTCGGCTCACCGGTGTTTTTCCTATACTTGGGTTGCCTACTACTACTGCCAGTGATTGTGCTCTTGAGATGGCCACGTTAATGCGATGCTTATCGAAGAGAAAATCCAGTCCTCGTGGCGATTCACTGGCATCGCTGGCACACATGCTCAAGAACACAATTGGAGCTTCTTGACCTTGGAATTTATCGACACTACCTACCTTGGCTTGCTCGCCCAGCGCGGCGCGTAGCTTGCTGACTTGATGGTTATATGGGGCGACGAACAAGATGTCGTTCCAGTCGATGGGCCTAGTTTCCAGGGATGACTGTCCAGTATGAAAAGTTCTTCCAATTAAGTTATTGGCAAGTTCTCGGATAACAACCACCTCCTCATCAGAGGCTTGTGTATTGCTTTCATGCTGTACCGGAACGAATAAAACTCCGGCTTCAATGTTAAGGAGTCCATCATAATTTGGAGGTACATCGATAATTCGTTCATCATTAGACGGGTGTGATCCCAGTTTTCCTTCATAAATATGCTCACTGATGAACCGGTTGACCTTAGAGTGCATGCGATAAGTTGTGCCCAAAAATACGCCCATGTCGTCTGGAATGGTCGGTGTTTCGTGTAAAAGGTAGTCCAGCACAGAAAGGCCGCTGTCGGCCGGATGTGTGCCTTGTGAGGGCTGGCCTAACTGCATTTGGTCACCCATCAAAATAAGGTTGTTTGCGCTACGGCTCATGGCGATCAGGTTTGCAACGGCAACTTGGCCAGCTTCATCGACAAACAGGTAGTCGAGTTCGTTCGTTAACTCTTCTCGAGCGAATCCCCATGCTGTCGTACCAATCACGCAAGCCGGTTGAATATGATTAACCAGTTCGTTGTTCTTTAGGATGGCAACGTCATAGTCTGCCAGCTCAGGTTCATTGTCTTTGGTGCAGCCGAAGGTTGCTGCGATGCCTTCTTCTTTGCAGTATTTTGCTGTACTCAATAACAGGTTGTTGATCGCCTTGTGGCTATTGCTGGCAATTCCCACTTTTGCACCGGACTTCATAAGATCCGCAATAACATGCTTGCCGGTGTAGGACTTGCCAGCACCGGGAGGCCCCTGAATCGTTAGGTAACTGCAATCTAGGTTATTGATCGCATGAATGATTTGTTGGAGCCGCTCACTCGGATTGTGACTAGGAGCAATAGGGCCTTCGTTGTGATCCTTTATTCGAGGTTTGGAGCGAGTCAGAAAATCAATAATGGCTGACTGGCCTGAATTTAGCTCTCCACTTTCATATTCGATAACGCTCTGGTAGATGGCTTGTGGAATTGGATTTGGATTGACATATTCGTCTGGCACTAACGAAATGACCGCGGGTGGTTCTTCTTTCGATTGCAGGACCACAAGGCCATTTTCCAGATCGCTTTCCTCTCGGACAAAGGTAACCTTTGCAGTATTTCCATCATCTGTTTCGACACCCAATAAGTAGAACTGTTTTTGCGTGCCCTTAAATTCCTGTGTGGGATCAAAACGATATTCATAAGCCATATTGCTTGCTCGTGGTATAGGCTTAAATGGTTCACGTTCGGTTCTTTCGCAGCAGGCCAAACAATCAAGGTCGTCCATCAATTCAATGTGACTTAAGCCAAGTCTTTCGAATAAACGCCAGAATATGGGTTTCGCTTCTCGTCGATGGAACTCAAGCACCCATGCCAGATTTTCAGTTAATGCCGTTATTCTTGGGTTGGACTCAAGCTTAGATAAAACGCGCTCAAGTAGACGATCCCGCAGCTGCGTTCGTTCTGTTACTTCTTCATTGACATCAGGCTCGGTGACCTCTGTTTTACCTAAATAGGCTATGCCATGCTCTGCTTGCTGTTGCCGCAACCAATCAACCAGCTCCTGGGTTGAGTCGCAATCATCAATGTTGTAATCCCTGATGTCGTTCAGGATTTTGGATGTTTCCCAGGTATCACCCTGTTCACCTCGCGAGTGCAGTTCCCGCCATTGCTCATAGACGACAACCGAGTCACCGCCATTGCCAACTTCAGTTTCGCGCTTTCCGCGATAAAGGTGTTCTACATTCTTGATTGAATATCGAGGCTCACCTAGTAGAACGCCGCCTTTAACGATTTTGTAGAGATCAACGAAAACCTCGTTGCGAAGCAGCTGATCTACTTCATATTCGCATACACCATAACGCCCCATCAATTTGCGGCAGGCTGCGATTTCATAATTAGCGTAATGGTAAATATGCATCTTTGGGTCTTGCTGCCAACGCTGGTAAACCCATTGAATACAATCTTTGAAGCACTGTTTTTCTTGTTCCGGATTGTGAGCCCAGAAATCTTTAAACTGTCGGTTACCTTCTTCATCAAAATACGTGTTGCCCCAAAGATATTCCAAGCCGCCTTCATCAAGTGGATAGCCCTCTATATCGAAGAACACATCAAGTGATGAGTGTGATGGGAGCAATGCCAAACCTGATTTTTCATTGGGAGCAGGCTTTATGATTTCGAATTGTGGAATGGCGTTTCCAGCACTTTGCTTTTGGATCGCCGCTTGAGCTTTCAGTTTCTCAAGAACAATCGTGTTAATGCTTGGCACATATTCGATGTCGGTAGTAGCCAGCTCTTCCATCGTATTGATGCCAGCTTTATTCAACTTTTTCATTTGGCTTTTGGTGATGGTTGCTACCTGAAATAAGTGGTCTTTTTTAACCATTAAAGATTCAGCGAAGTTATTCCAATCCGCCCAGTTTTTAGAATCGGCAGGGTCTGGTCGATTTTCTGGTGAGTAAATGGAATGGTTCGCCTCGCACCCTAAAGCAGTATCATAATGTGCCAAATTAGACGGCGAATGTAATTGTTAAATTCGAATGAGAGGTGATACGAATCATGAGTAAAAGTAACGTTAATAATGATATCAAGGTATTAGCCATAGATTTAGCCAAGAGTAGCTTTCAACTTCATGGCGTGGATGAAAAAGGTGAAAAGGTATTCGCTAAAAAATTAAGCCGAAAAAAATTATCTGAATTCATGGTTAGATTAACACCTTGCTTAGTTGCAATGGAGGCATGCGGAAGCGCTCATTACTGGGCGCGACTATTTAAAAGCTATGGCCATGAGGTTCGTTTAATAGCCCCGCAATTTGTAAAGCCATTTGTGAAGTCAAACAAAAATGATGCAGTCGATGCCGAAGCTATCGCCGAAGCTGTTCGACGTCCGAATATGCGTTTTGTTGCCATTAAGTCAGTTGAACAATTAGAAAGTCAATCTATTCATAGGATTCGAAGTCAATCCATTAAAAATCGCACGGCTCTGGTTAATCAGATTCGAGGCTTACTAATGGAGCAAGGAATTGATATTCCAGCAGGTCGAAAGAACGTGCTTAAACGTATACCTATGATTCTTGAAGATGCCGAAAATGGCTTGGGCGTTCGATTTAGAGAGATACTCTCTGACTTGCAGAATGATTTAAATACAGTCGATGAACGTGTCAATAAATATGACATAGAAATTGAGCGGATGATAAAAAATGATGAGACGGCTCAACGATTGATGAGTATTCCAGGTGTAGGGCCTCTTACCGCAACCGCGTTGTTAATAACAATTGGGGATATATCGTTGTTTAAAAATGGGCGAGAGCTAGCCGCCTTTTTTGGCTTGGTTCCTCGCCAGCACTCCACGGGAGGAAGGCCAACGTTACTCGGCATTAGCAAAAGAGGGGATGTATATTTACGCACACTGCTGATTCATGGAGCGAGATCAGTACTGCAATATACTGAAGGCAAAAAAGATTCCGTTAGTCAGTGGGCAGATAATCTAGTGCGGCGGCGTGGAAAAAATATAGCGGCTGTTGCTTTGGCAAATAAAATGGCTCGAACAGTTTTTGCTTTGCTCAAGAATGGAGGAAGCTATGCTGTTTCAGTGTAAAGAAAGTCTAAATATTGAAGATTGTTATCACCTAAAAAGCAGCCAATAGTATGAACATATTTTTTTGATCTATTAATGATTAAGTTTTAAGAGTAATGAACTAAGCAAATTGCAAAGAGACAAATCACCGTGATGGCATGAAAGGTAAGACCTGCATCTCAGACAAGCTGATTGTAACTAAGGCGTTCCTTGTGAGCAGACCGTTGAGTAGATAAGCACTGAGATGAGCGAATTTCCATTAGGGCCCGAAGGATATACCTTCAGATAGAGGCCGGATATAAGACCGCAACTTTTCCTTCATGAGCACAACGATTTATCTTGCAATACGCGAGGCGAACCATATAAGTTACTGTGATCATTTATAAATGACGATTTCAGAGTTCGGTAATAATAAAAGTAGTCACTTGTTCTGAGTCGCTCGTTTGCACCGTTTCCTAAAGCGACTGTTATAAACTCTGGTAGGCACCCTTGTATGGCTTCGAGCATTTGAGCATAACAACATAGCTGGATGATAAAGGTTGGCTTTAACTTGCTGGCGAGTTTGGTGTCCCATACTTCGTAATGCCAATTGCCGAGACAGCTCTTAATTCTAGACTCGTCTTCATGCGGTACCTTAACCAGAAAGTCTGCATAGCCACCAAAAGGCGGTAGCTCTAATCGAGCCTGTACGATGACATCAATACCCTGGCGCATCGCTGCAATTGTGTTGGTGTGCCTTTCATCTGACGATTCGCCTTCAATTTTGACCACATTGAGGCCTTGCTCAATAAAGGCTGCCTCTAACGCATCTTCATGCTCATAGCCTTTCTCCGCAAGGGAACTCATCAAAGCATCGACCGGGTCTTTTTCGGGTGACTGATCAGGGTATTCAATCGAAAACCTATCCATCCAAGAAGCAAACGGGCTTTCCATATACCTTGTCAGGTCTGAGGGGGAGAAGTGGAGCTGTACGCGTTGTTTATACATGATGGTTAATTCCTTTATTATTTATGCCTAGCGTTCAATCCAGCTAATCATTTTATTACTCATGGCTTCTAATGCTTGCCTATGTTTGTCATTTGGTATTTTTTGGAGTCTGAGCAAGATTTGTGTAAGAGTATATATAAAAAATCATGGTAAGGCTTTGACTTGATGCAGCGCATGGGTGGTCATACATAAATACTGCAATGCGCTATCTCGATGGTAAGGATTCTTTACCTGACGAGATTCTTGCTCGCGCCGACAAAGAAGGTAAGCTTGATCAATTAATAGATCGCATGGTTTCTTGGTTTGAGGGTGGATGTCTGGTAAAAATATATACAAATTATTGTCTATTATTTTGATAGGCATTGATACCCTTAGCTGCTTAAATATATTTAATTTCCCTGAAAATATGAAATTGCCATGTCAGCAATCAAAGTCAGTCATTTAAAATACTGCTTGCAGTATGGTTTCGTTAAACTTCATCCTAATGC
>CAKMZU010000172.1 GCA_929200485.1 uncultured Gammaproteobacteria bacterium
AGGCTCCTCTAATAAGGTAAATTTGGCTAACCCTGCCATTTGCGCCGCCTCGGCAGTCGCCTGTCTTGCGCCTTCGTCAAAAGAGGCCGGTATGGTAATCACCAGCGTTTGATCGGCTAATAATGCGTTTGGATTTTCAAAATCCCAGGCAGCGCGGAGATAATTAAGCAAGCTAGCAGTAGCTAGAATGGGGGAAACTTTTTGGACGCCATCGAGCGCATTATCAGGAAGGCAGGCGTTATTGATTAGTTTCGGCAGTGCTAGCCAACTCTTGCAGCTCGAAACTAAACGCCCGGGGGTTTTAGCGCCAAGTCGTTTCGCCCATTCGCCTATAATAACCGACGGAATATCGTCGGGAAGGTGAGGGTTAAACGGCAGTTTGGTATCATCAAGGTTAATTTCGTCGCCTGCATGGTAACGAAAACAAGGCAGGAGATTAAGTTTTGCGACATCTCCGGGCCCAACTAATTGAGGGATACCAAAGATATTAAAACCATCGGACGTTTTTTTTGATGATTTTTTCGCATAGGCCAAGGCACAATGGGTTGTGCCAAGGTCAATGCCGACGAAGTAAGTTGCTTTCTTAGTCATTGAGTTATCTAAGATTTTACCTTTCTTTACGATTCTTGACGAATATCAAGCTGAATAGGGAAGGTCTGATCATCGCTGACCGCGACCAATTCCAATAAACCAATACTACTGATTTTGGACTGCAATCTGACCGATAAATTCGTGCCAGCCGCCGCAGTGTCTGATGCCAGGTTCAGCGTAATTGGCGCGAGTTCTTGTAAATGATCTAATGCATCATCAACCAAGGCGTTGCCAAACTGATCCTCCTGTCTTGTAGCCGAACTGAAAAACTGGAAGGTGACGGGTTCACCCACACGTAGATGAAACTGCTGTTCGCTCAATTCGGTTGATGACTCTTCTTCCATACCAAAAGGTGCAATACAGAGTGCTTCGAAAGGGGCCGGCATGCCAGGAATTGCAGGCACGGCACTTTCAACGCCGACATAATAGCTGTGAGATAGCCCAGCTTTTATGCGTAATTGACCATTTTGTTTGAGTACGCCAAAGAAGCTTGCGCCTTTGCTTACGGCATGATCAAGATCATGCCCTTCAAGTAATCGCGCTATAGGTGAGCTGTTAGTCTCAAGCCAGCTATTAAGTACCTGCATCAATCGCTCAGTGAAATGACTGGATTTAAATACACCACCGTTTAATAACACGGCTGTTGGTTTGATGAAGTTGGCAGTAGGTGCGGCTAGCGGATCAAACGAGGTATTCTCTGAATCTGTTGCATTTTCAGATAAAAATGCAGCAAGGTGTTTAGTGATCGCAGGATCCTGAGCGTAAGGTAAACCTTGCGCACCTAACCCCATGCGTTGTTGTTTTCTGGGGTGATCGTCAATGGAAATGTCAGGGAAAAATCCATTGACTAAAGTATCTATCACTGTCTGCCGGCTCAGGTTGGTTCTTAAGGTTTTACCAAAGAGTTTGCTACCACGCGCTGGGATGCTAATCGGGATTTCATCAGGTCCGTCTGCTGAGAGTAATTGTTCTTTGGCTGCGGAGCAGGCGGTGGTCATCGCGTTAACTTGCCAGGTGTCAACTTTTTTACCTTCGGCTTCGCACTGGGCTTTAACGCGATAGGCAAGCGCAAGATCCATATTGTCACCGCCTAAAAGTAGATGGTCGCCGACAGCAATTCGCTCAAGGGTCAGATCACCATCAGTATCAGTCACTTTTACCAGTGAAAAGTCTGTTGTTCCTCCACCAATGTCAGCAACTAAAATCGTATCACCAAGTTTCATCTCATCACGGAAGTTTTCATGCTCAGATAGCCAGTGGTAAACCGCCGCTTGTGGTTCTTCTAATAAACTTAAATGATTGAACCCACAGGAATTAGCCGCCTCAACAGTGAGCTCTCGTGCAACTGGGTCGAACGATGCAGGTAGCGTGAGCGTAATATGTTGGTTTTCCAGAGGGTACTGCGGAAATTTAGCCTGCCAGATATTTTTTAAATAATTAAGATACGCTCGGCTCGCTTCTACTGGAGATAGCCTGGTGACATCCTCAAAATCAGTGAGTGGTAAGATAGCAGCGTGTCGATCAATGGCTTGATGGCTTAACCAGCTTTTAGCACTGGTAATCAATCGGTCTGGCGTTTTTTGGCCGAGTGCTTTAGCCGCTAAGCCAATATAGGGTGGGTGGCCTAACCAGGGATATTCATCCGAAGGCGAGGGTTTCGCTTCATCTTCGTGAGGGAAGTAGATAAAAGACGGCAGTTGAGAGATAGAGGCAATATTTAACTGCCCATCCAATTGCGCGATAGGCAGCAGTTCTGATTGATTTTCATTAAACGCTTGATAGCTTAATACGCTGTGAGTGGTACCAAGGTCAATACCTACAGAAAATTTGATGTCGGTCATAACTCAACTTCAGCCTTGGCAATAATGTTATTTTTATTGGTGTGGCTGAGTTGGGGCATCTCAAATTGATCAGCCTTCCAGCCTGCGTGAACAAGCGTACCGGTAAAAGGTGGCTCGCCAGTGACCTGGCCCGTTAACAGGTACGCGTCTTTATCGTAGTCTTTATTTAAAGTTAACGAAGACTCTTCTTCTAGCTCGCAAACCGGTGAAAGCGAAGCAATTTGATTCAGGGTTTTTTTACAGCCCTGGTGAATGACGCGAGAGGCAGCACCGACTTCTTCATCTGAAAAATGTGTCACATCTTCCTGTAAAAAATCGATAAATCGTCCTTCTTGCTGCAATAGTGATAGAAGCTGCAACGCCCCTTGGTTGGTATCAATTTCTTTGGTCTGTGTCTGCTCTTCTGTTGGTGTTTTCGCATCGGTCCCGGGCATGCTTTTGGGGGCTGGCTCACTTTCTTCTGAAGAAGCTGTCTTTTTGCCTTTGGCAAATAAGCAGAATGCGATGCTGATCAAAGCAACAGCAGCTAAAAGCAGATGTAATGCGTCTAATTGTGTAGGGAAAGTAAAAAGCGATTCGCTCATAGTTTTCTCAATTGGGTTGCTCAACGTTTTTTAAATAGGTGTTAACGGCTTTTAACCGTTTTTTGATCATTCTTTATTAATGTAAAAAAATGTTCTCAGCCCATACCAGACTGAGAACAAGGTCAATAAAATCCAGCAATTATAACTAACCAAGGTTTATTGCCAAGCGGATTTAGTGACGACTAACCAGTTGTAAAGATGAAACAAGCTCACAAATTGAAAGCAAAGCGCTGAAAAAACCCGAAAGTATGGTGTTTGTCGCCGAAATGGTCGCAATGCTTGATTATACTGCACAAAAATTAAGCGCTAGTGAAAGCTGGGCTTGACGATAAAAATAAAAAGAAAAGGCAGGTCGCATGCGCGATAATTTGATTCAATTTCCGACCCAATACCGACGTCCTGAGCTGATTGACGAATTAAAACAATCCATGTCAGATTTTTTTCAGGTAGAAGTACCAGAATGCGAAATGGAGAAATCCTTGATGGCAACATCAATTTTTCATTTTTTGGTGGCTTCGAAAATTGCACTTGATCACCTCGGTAAGATTGATGAATCCGCCAGAATTATGGATGCGGTTCGATCCATTGAATCCAGCTGGCCGCATTATGAAGAGCCTTTGGATGGATTGATTGAAGACTTATCCAGTACCAGTTCACGATCATTCTGATCGATGTCGGTCGATTTTAATCGACTTTCTCTTTATTTTTTTTTAAACATCCCGCATCATTTGCGCTTTTGTCAAAACTTAAGCGCGCATCCCCCATGAAACAACTCACTGTAAAAGCGATCAAGCAGGTTAATGGTCGAATTCGCTTGCCAGGCTCCAAGAGTATTTCCAATCGAGCATTGTTATTAGCAGCGCTGTCATCCGGCAAGACAACCGTAACGAATCTGCTGTTTTCAGATGATGTTCGTTTTATGTTAGATGCGCTAAAAGAACTAGGTGTTAAGCTCACTATTAATGAATCGAATTTTGAAGTCACCGTTGAAGGGCTTGCTGGTGGTTTTTCCGTCACTTCGCCGACAAGCTTGTTTTTAGGTAATGCAGGCACAGCGATGCGGCCATTATGCGCTGCTTTAGCATTAAGTGAAGGGGAATTTGAATTGACAGGGGAGCCTCGAATGAAGGAGCGCCCCATAGCCCACCTTGTTGATGCATTAAGAAGCTTGGGTGCATCCATTGATTATCAAGAGGCGGAGGGTTACCCACCATTGAAAATCACCGGAACCAACCCCACTGTCGATAAGGTCGAGATTGATGGTTCGCTATCGAGTCAGTACATCACCGCGTTACTGTTAGCCTCGCCCTTATTGCCGAATGGTTTGACTTTAACAGTCGTAGGGCAGTTGGTCTCAAGGCCTTATATTGATATTACCATTGGTATGATGAAAGCGTTTGGTGTCGAAGTCGAAGAGCCTCAGGAAAACGGTTTTTACATAAAACCGGGCCAACATTACCAAAGCCCAGGGCGTTACCTGGTCGAAGGCGATGCATCCTCAGCGTCTTACTTTTTAGCAGCCGCTGCGATTAATGGTGGAGAAATTACCGTTGAAGGCGTCGGCAAGAAAAGTGTGCAAGGCGATATTGGTTTTGCCCATGTATTAGAAAAAATGGGTGCAGATATTATCTGGGAAGATGAAGCCATTACCTGTCGCAAGAATGCACTTCATGGTGTCAGCATGGATATGAACCATATCCCGGATGCAGCAATGACAATTGCAACTACGGCGTTATTTGCCGATAGCCCATCAACCATTAGTAATGTCTACAATTGGCGAATTAAAGAAACGGATCGTTTGCATGCCATGGCAACAGAGTTGAAAAAACTCGGTGCGAAGGTAGAGGAGGGCAATGACTACCTTAAAGTCTGGCCGCTGGAAAATCCTGCCTTTGTTGATATTGATACCTACAATGATCACCGTGTTGCGATGTGTTTTTCACTCGTGGCGGTTGGCGGTCATGATATTATTATTAACGATCCGGACTGCACGCATAAAACCTTCCCGACTTATTTCGAGTTACTTGAAACCATCGCTGTTCGTTGATTCATATTTATTATGCCCATGATAAAAGTGGGCATATCAACGATTTATCAGGTGATTTCCTACTCCATGGCCAACATTTTGGATCATAGGCTCAATGTTCATTAAGGTTGCACACAGGTTTCTTCTCTTCTTTTTGATCATCGTGGTATTCGATAAGGCTTTTGAACTAATTGAGTAGTGGAGGCTCAATAAACGAGATTATTCTAATTAGTAAAGTTTGAACTTCTTGAAAGGAATTCAAAAATCAGACAAGGATAAAATACAAGCGTTACGCATAAGTTTTTTATTTGTTGCCCTTTCACTCAATGCAGGTATCTGGGTGGGCGTGCCCCCGGAGCAAATATTGAATGGCATGACATACAATTTGTTGTGGCTAACAAAATTGAAGATACATACGATCAATTAAAAAGTCATTGGTTTGGCTGTAATATGATAGGTTAAAAAGCATTGCTTCAAATCTTGAATCTTTTGTGAATTTTTTGTGAATTTTTTTAGTCATACGATGACTGAGAATGTGTCCTGTTTCAGGAATGAGCTATGCATTTGAAATTATCGCTGCTTCTCCTCGTTTGTCTATTAACGCTTCATGTCCAACTCTGGTCTTTTTCAGGGTTATCGACGGAAGCTATCAATGTTCACCAATAGAGTCATGCGGGCATCTAATGGTTCGAGAGTCATTGAAAACCATATAGGAAAATATGGAGAGCCCGTTATTCGACGGTCGGATATCTAATCTTTGTATGTTATTCACTCCAACATCATTTAGGGCTTATCGCGTGACTTTTCTCTACGTTCTATCAGGCTGTTTTCCCGTACAGGCATTAGAATCTGGCAAAAAGTATCAAACCAAAAAAACAACAAATCTATCTATTCAAAAACATAATCTTTATTCACTAAAGACATGATAGTTTGATCAGGTGGCATCAGTTCGATTTTCTTCCAAATTTGATAACTTTACCCTCACTAGAAAAGAGCTCAGCCCACTGCCCTTCTATTCTTCTTGTAAACATATGTTCATCCTTTTTGTAACCTATAGAGCCAGTGCTTGAACTCTTAGTGCGACGTTTTGACGCTCTTGAATTTCTTAACGCTTCACTGAATTCAATGAGTTTTTCACTATGTATTCTTTCTTCTTTAATCGTACCATCATTATTTAAAACAATAACATTAACACTTGTGTCTATGCTGCAGCTTGCAATCTCTCCTGATGTACTGCTACCTGCTTTTTCATTAATATCTTCCCACTGGTTATTACCTTTAACGTATGAAATAGAATGGCTTGTCGGTACATTAAGGATGTACACTTTTTGAGCAGTATCATTCAAATAGAGCTTATACTTTAATACGTTATAATAGCCATTCATAAAATCAGGGTTAGCTGTATTTTGAGATTCATTCTTAAAATCTAGAACACTATTTTTGATGTCTTCTTGAGTTAACTCTAATTCTGCAAGTTTAATTTTTTGAGAAATTTCTTCTAATTGCCGTTCGTCCAGATTACATTCATTTAAATTTAATTTAATAAAGTCTTCTTTTGTTAAATTCTCTTTATCTGTCATTATTTTTTTTAAAATATCATCAATGTTCTTGCTATCAATATTGAGCTCTGTTTTTTTATCCATTAAGCATTTCTTAATTCTTTCTGATTTTTTGTGATTGGAGCCTCTGCTCGCAAAGCTGGTCAAGGCATTCACCACTTTCAAATAGCAAGGAATCTGTTCAATGGGTTTATCTTCGGCATAGCCGGGCTGCATATAGCCACAAATCATAGAAATAATAATAACGGTGGCTCTGTTTATCCGCTGCTTCATACGGTGACCTTACAAAACTTTGAGTTGAGGCGCGTAGAATAAATTCAGAAAGTCTGATTAATGAATGCTCGAGCATCGTCAGTTTCGAGCACCATCATAATGAAAAGTTCAGTGACGATTCTCTGCCATTATTTAGTGATAAACACCCTTATTTTTGCTGTTCAATCCAATCAGCTCAATCACGCCAGATTAGTTATATATTTTTTTAGTGGTTTATTTGGTATTAAATGAATTTTTTTCTAAATCGTAAACTGAGTAGAGATTTCGCCTTGAAGTCTAATTGTTTCTTTATAATCTCTGATCTGATTGTCGGCGCTTTTGATAATGGCGTAATTCGGTTTAGCGTCTGAAGTGCCCGGCGTCTTGTAGAATCTCGCTATGGAGAGAAGGTATTTGTTATTGGTATTCCAGTATTCATTTGGTTTAGTTAGGCAGTGGATCATTTAATGAGATCGGACGTTCAAGTAGTTTCTGCATTTAATCTCAGATATTTGAACTTATAAGTACTTTTATCTCTAATGATTATGGTAGGGCGGAATTTGTGTGTAGATAAGTATTTATAGATGCATATCCTCGTTTTTTAAAGAGTTT
>CAKMZU010000173.1:0-3659 GCA_929200485.1 uncultured Gammaproteobacteria bacterium
TCCGCATGATGCATGCTGTTATTCGCTTCATAAGTGCCGTGCATACCCAACATACCCAAAAACTGCGGATCAGTGCCTGGATAACCGCCTAAGCCCATCAGTGTATTTGTTACAGGAAGGCGAAGGGCTCTTGCAAATTGAGTCAACAGATCTGAAGCATTGCCTTGAATAACACCGCCGCCAGTATACAAAACAGGGCGTCTTGCGGTTAACAATAGCTTTAGGGCTTTTTTGATTTGCCCGCTATGGCCTTTTTCAATGGGTGTGTAGGAGCGAATATTAACCGTTTCAGGGTATTGATAAGGGTATTTTAGATCTGGATGCGTCAAATCTTTAGGGATATCGATAACCACAGGGCCCGGGCGGCCAGATTCAGCGATGAAAAAAGCTTTTTTGACAATGTCAGGAATATCTTCAGTCTTTTTAATCAAAAAGCTATGTTTGACGATGGGGCGTGAGATTCCCACCATGTCAGTTTCCTGGAAAGCGTCTTCGCCAATAAGATGGCTTTGGACTTGCCCCGATAGAACGACCATAGGAATGGAATCCATATAAGCGGTGGCAATACCCGTGATCGCATTAGTGGCGCCAGGTCCTGATGTGACCAGTACCACACCCGTTTTACCGGTTGAACGGGTATAAGCATCAGCGGCATGGGTAGCTGCCTGCTCATGCCTAACTAAAATGTGTGGCGTAAACTGGGTTTGATGTAACGCATCATAAATATGAAGGACGGCACCACCAGGGTAACCAAAAATAAACTCGACACCTTCATCTTTAAGTGCGCGGGCAAGCATTTCACCGCCCGATAACAATTCTGACATTGAATCCTCTAAGATCTTTTTGAAGCTTAAGCGCTTTTTTCTTGTCTTCGGAAGTTAAAAGGGTAAGAAAAGACGGCAATTTTTCACCTTTCTTCAAAAAATGTCAATAAGTTAGCATCTTTAGATTTGTTATTCTGAGGGGTTTAAGCGCAAAATATCAAACTTTGTTACTAATAAAAAAGTAAGGGCTCTGGCCATGAAAAATCCAATGTCTGTTTTGGCTTGTTTTTTTGGATGTTTATTGATGATTTTGCAGGTTGCATCCGTCCATGCCGGTAAGTTTTATAAATGGGTGGATGATAATGGCAATACACATTACAGCCAGAACCCGCCGCCTGCGCAAAATGCTCAGGTTATTAAAACCTATAACAATAAAGGTCATTCCAAGCCCATTGAAAAGGCAGAAGACGAGAAAGTAGCAAAAGCAGATGTTGCTCCGATGATAGCTAAAAAAGATCCTGAACTTTGTAAGAAGGCGAGAAAGAATCGAGAAGTCCTTGAGAAACAGCCCATGATTATGCAAGAAGGCAAGATCATGAGTGTTGATCAGCGAAATGAGCAAATCAAAGCTGCGCAAAGTATAATCAAGGTTCATTGTTAACTCACCCCCTCTATTTCTAATTCCCCCCCCTTTTATTAATTAAGGGAACTCTCTGATTGGAGGCTTTTCTAAAGCTGGAAATCCAAATTCAGGAGTTCCCATGAAAATCTCCCTTTTTATACGGCTGTTTGGCTATTGTCTTGCCGCCAGTTTATTTAATAATATTTTACATGCCAAAGATGAGACGAAGCCGTTAATTCTCCAAGGGGTCCGGGATGGAATACAAACAGCACAGCTAGAGCCTGAAGTCAGCCAAGCCATAGACAAGGTTGTTGGTGAGTTAACCCATCAAAACATCGTCAGTGACGATGGGTGTGATGATAAAGTCAGGCCTGTTTATGTGAGCTTTCAAGGGCTAATTGAAGCAAGCTTATCCAATTACCTAAAAGAAAATCCAGAAGCAAAATTGCAGGTCTTTTTTCATACACCTGCCCCACCAACACCTTTTTGCCTGGGTGATGAAAAGCCAACAAACCTGATGCATCCTTCGATTGAAAGTAATAAAGGCAGCCAGAAAACGGTTATTTCTCGCAAGCAGACGACGCAGTCACTGTTAATGAATGGGGCAAAAATTGTCAATATTTTCCCTGAGTCAGGCTTGAAGAAACGGACTGAAACACAAGTTAAAAATTATGAAACCGTCAAACAGCGATTTAACGATCGGTTTTTTGATATTCGAACGAAATCCGAGGTCGATAAAGGCTATGTAGGTGCGACCTATATCCTTACCGACAAGGCAGGTGATAAATGGCTATTTTCGATCCGCTCTTCACAGGTCAATTCACCGAAGGAGGCAAAAGATCGATGGCAGTTAGTACTTGGGCCTATCAGCGATAAGGATGTTCAAGCATTTTATATCGATACGTTTGAGTATTTAATGAAGCTAACTGAGGGCAAAATTCAACAATATCTATTGCCTGAACAGTAGCAGTGGTTGCTGAAGGCTGATAACGCTTATTAGTTTGATCGATAAATCATCCTTTCTGCGTTTATTTTCAGGCAATGATTCCATTGCCTGTTCTACCATTGATCCCATCTGATTGAAAAATATCCGATTACCCCATTAAAGCCTGTCAACTATTTATAATGGATTTTAGGGTTTTTGAACTCAATGAGCTGCATTTGGTTTATTCCGAATCCAGGGGGTAGGGCAGCTCAATTTGCTGCTTAACCTTAACAGCCGCCTTATCAATATATAGCTCATTGGCCGCTTGTCCATCATCGGTCAATATCCATAACACATCCCATTGATTAGAATCCGTTTGGATTGCGCTGACGATATGGCCAACACTTTTAACGCTTTGTGTTAATTGCAGCTCCATGCCAGGGTTAAGGGGGATTTCTGATGTGACAATCGCGTGAACCATATGACGCTTCAATTTGCCAAGATATTTCATCCGAGCGATAATTTCCTGGCCTGTGTAACAGCCTTTGGTAAAGCTTATGCCGCCAACGCTTTGGTAATTTAGCATCTGGGCAACCCACAACTCAGAGGTTGCTTTTTCAACAAAGCCTAGGGCTTTTTGATGGTTCAATAGCGTGTATTGCTTGTCAGAGGTTAAGAAGCTGGAACGTTGAGCACTTGAAAGCAAGTTGGCTGCACTTTCAAGGGTTGTTATGACTAAATAGGCCTGATTGTTTTCATCCAGATTGACTATTGTTGTTTCATTGAGAGTTGAAATATTATTTTCTTCTGTTGGTAATTTGCCAGCTGATGAGGCGATGAATTGAGCAGCATCAGCGCCGTGGGAGCCTACAGCGATAAGATTTTCTTCAAGGTGAAGCGTGGTTTTAGAGAAGAGGGCATATTTTTTTAATGCGGCCAGTGCTTTTTCTGCAAGGTTGCTTTTTATCAGAACGTAATAGGTTTCGGAGTTGACTTTAAATAAACGAAACGACGAAATCATTCGACCTTTTGGTGTGCTGTGACTGCCTATGCTGGTTGAAAGTTCAGCGAGATTTTCCACGTCACAGCTGACTTGACCTTGAAGGAATTTGGTGGCATCAACGCCTTTGGCTGAAATAAGGCTGAAGGACGCCAAAGGATAAATTGCATTGGCTTGAAGCGGCGAGGGATCATCCGAAAACGTAAATTGCTTAAGTTTATCAAGGCTGGAGTTTGTCATGGCGAGTCCTACAATTTACGGAAACTTAAGAGATAACTTGTTATCATACGCTTTTTTTAAGTTTTTTGAATTGGAAATAATCGAATGACCACTGACTCAAGAGAAAAC
>CAKMZU010000173.1:3669-7442 GCA_929200485.1 uncultured Gammaproteobacteria bacterium
GTCGTCGCGGCATGCTCGAGATTGATGTTAAGTTGATGCCTTTTGCCAAGGAAGTCTATCCTTCATTAAATGATGAGGATAAAGCGACGTATCAACGTTTACTTGAAGAAGAGGATACGCAATTGTTTGCCTGGGTATTACAAAGAGAGATACCGAAGAATTTGGCGTTAAAAACCATGATGGAAAGGATTCTTGATTTTGCAAAAGAGAGTCACACTTAATCTGCCTTTACCCAAAGCGCTCTTGCCTGCCATTTTTTTATTGGCGGGCCTGGTTGCTGTCTTATTATGGCAAATGGCTTTGCCTCTTCTGTTATTTTTGATTTTTTTATTGATCGCCCTTTGTCTTTGTTTTTATCTGGTGTTGGACGTTAAACGGCGCTATGGTGGAAAATTGATTTATTATCAGGGTGTTTGGCGTTATTACGATCGGAATAATGCAGAGGTTATGCTTAACAAGCAGCCGGTGCTTATCGCTTCTAACGAAAAATTTCTGGTGTTATCGATTTGTTTTCAAGGGTGTGTCTTTTCTTCAGTGTTTTTTGTGAGTGTTAGTCAGTTAGGTGAAGAAAAAAGCCGCTGGATTAAGCGTTATTTCTTATTCTGATTTTTCCATATTTTAGCGTTAAGCTTCGGGTGTTAGAATTGTGTCGTCAGGGTTAGATTTTGCCTCCGGGTAATCCAGGTTGAAGTGTAGTCCGCGGCTCTCTTTCCGGCTAATGGCTGAGTCGATGATTAGTTCTGCGACAATGACGAGGTTTCTTAGTTCTATAAGGTCGCTGTTGATGCGGTAATGGCCGTAAAAATCATTCACTTCTTCTTTTATTATTTGAATGCGCTTTTTTGCTCTCTCAAGTCGCTTGTTAGAGCGAACGATGCCAACATAATCCCACATAACCTGGCGGATTTCGTGCCAGCTATGAGAAATAGTTATTTGTTCTTTAGGTTCGCTAACACGCGATTCATCCCAGTTTGGGGCAGGAGCTGGGGTTTCCTTTTGATCAAATTGTTGCAGGATGTATTGGCTGGCTGAACGAGCGTAAACTAAACATTCAAGAAGCGAATTACTCGCCATTCTATTGGCGCCATGCAGACCTGTGAATGTGGTTTCTCCTGCAGCAAGTAACCCCGGAACGCTAGTGCAGCCATATTGATCAATGACAATGCCGCCACAGGTGTAATGGGCTGCTGGTACAACAGGTATTGGGTCTTTGGTAATGTCTATGCCTAAGTCCAGGCAAGTCTGGTAAATGGTTGGGAAATGTTGCTTGATAAAGTCTTTGGGTTTGTGGCTTATATCCAGATAGACGCAGTCCAGCCCCAGTCGTTTCATCTCGTGATCAATGGCGCGAGCAACGATGTCCCGTGGTGCAAGCTCAGCTCTATCATCAAAGTCAGGCATAAAGCGCTTGCCATTCGGCAGGCGCAATAATCCGCCTTCACCGCGCACGGCTTCTGAAATTAAAAAAGATGACGCTTTAGGATGGTATAAACAGGTTGGATGGAATTGATTGAATTCCATATTGGCTACTTTACACCCGCCCCGCCAAGCCATGGCGATACCATCCCCTGAATTACCTTCAGGATTTGTACTGTATAGATAGACTTTACTGGCACCGCCTGTGGCTAAAACGGTAAACTTTGCCTGAAAACAATCCACCTCATTTCGTTTGCGGTCAAGGATGTAAGCCCCTGTTATTTCTCCATTATTTTTGATTAAGTCAATGGCGATATGGTTCTCGAAAAAGGTGATATTGGGCTCTTTGGCCGCTTGTTCTATTAATGTTGTAGATACAGCCTTTCCCGTTGCATCTGCTGCATGTATAATCCGGCGGTGGCTGTGGCCGCCCTCTTGCGTTAAGTGGAAATCTTTATGAGGGTTGTCTTGCTCACGGTCAAATTCAACGCCTTGGTTAATGAGCCATGAAATTGCATCTTTACTGTTCTCAACTGTAAATTTCACGGCATCTTTTTGGCAGAGTCCCGCGCCTGCAACCATGGTATCACTGATGTGGAGTTCATAACTGTCTTTGTTATCAAGGACTGCGGCAATGCCACCTTGTGCGTAATAAGTACTGCCTTGCTGTGCATTGTTTTTACTGATAATGGCAACTTTGAGGGTTTTGGCTAGGCTTAATGCTAAGCTTAGTCCAGACGCCCCAGTGCCGATGATGATAGTGTCATAAAGATAGTGTCGGTTCATACTCGTTTTACAGGAGCCTTTGGGATGTCTGTTTGCAAATGGAAACAGTTTGTTAATGAAAGCAGTTGTTTAATGGGTTGCATGAGCCGCAATTATAATGTGGTACTTTTTTAGAGTTAATAGAGATTTGTTAATATTTATGGTTTTAATGAACTTATTATACAATGTCCTGTCTAAAAATTCACCAGCGGGCTTTTCTATTTCCTGTCTTAGCTGTTTATCTGAGTTGAGGTGATCAATGCCTCAAGAATCAGATCAAGAACTCGTAAAACGAGTACAGGCAGGCGATAAACAAGCCTACGATTTGTTGGTGCAAAAGTATCAGCATAAGATTGCTGGATTGATTAGCCGATTTGTTTTTGATGTCGATGAAGTTCAGGATGTGACGCAGGAAGCCTTTATTAAGGCATACCGAGCTCTAGGCAATTTTAGAGGTGAAAGCCAGTTTTACACTTGGCTTTATCGGATTGCGATCAATTCGGCGAAGAACTATCTGGTCTCTCGAAATAGAAGGCCGCCGGGCGTGGATGTTGATTTGTCCGATGCTATTCATTATGAAGGGGAAAGCAAGCTAAAAGATATAGCAACGCCTGAAACTTCCATGATGAGTGACGAGCTCATGAAGGTGGTCAATGAGACAATCAAAATGTTGCCTGAAGATCTACGGGCAGCATTAACGCTCAGGGAATATGACGGATTAAGTTATGAGGAAATTGCAGATGTGATGAATTGCCCCGTAGGAACGGTAAGATCACGCATTTTTAGAGCACGAGAGGCTATAGATAGAGAAATACGGCCATTAATGGAGTCATTACAGGTAGATTAGTAGGAGGTATGCTATGTCTGATGTAAGAAAAGAAATGCTATCCGCGTTATTTGATGGTGAAACCTCTGAGTTTGAAACCCAACGTATCCTGAAGGATTTAACGGAGGAAGAAAAAGCGCAGTGGAGGCGCTATCAGATGATACGTATCGCTTCAACCAAGGCGTTGATGGCTGAGTCATCGACGAGTGATGCGTTAAAATTCGACATCTCCAAACAAGTTGCAGATGCGATAGCGCAAGATAAATCGCCTGAAGTTGAGCATAAAACACAGCAGATGATGAAACGTCTGCCGGATTCATTTGCCTGGATGAAGCCAGCGGTAGGGCTAGCTGCTGCTGCATCGGTGGCTTTCTTTGTGGTTATCGGTGTGCATCAGTCAGATGAATTACCGACCGATGGTGATGTGAGTGCCAGCCAGTTGCCTTTTGCGCAAAATCAGACAGACACGGGTGTGACGCCTGTATCTGCTAAAGTGCGTGAGGATGCATTGGAAAATAGTGATGAAGAGAACCGTCGTCAGTTTAATGAATTTTTCATTGAGCACTTTATGCACTCTGATGGTACGCTCCGTAACAAAGACGATCAAAATAAATAACCTTACCCTTGGCGCGGCATGAGTTTGCCGCGTAATCTCTGTTTTTTCTGAACGATATCTCTGAATGCGTAGCCAAGAAGGTTTTCTATGTTCTCTTATCATGAAAAAACTGATCCTTTTGCGCCATTAATCCAGGCGAAAGCCTTAAGT
>CAKMZU010000174.1:0-3825 GCA_929200485.1 uncultured Gammaproteobacteria bacterium
GGCCAACAAGAAAGACTCCTGCAGCAGGCCACAAGCCAGCAGCACCGGTGGCAACAAGCGTTGCAATCCAAGGCAAGTTACTCGCCAGTGGTAAGCTAACCGCCATTTCCAAGTCTAACTGACCCGAATTCATATTGGCATTTCCATCAATTCGTATAGTCGACGATGGGGATTTAACAACCACCGGTTGTTGAACCCTGACATACCCCTCATTAAAATCGACTGCCCCTTTCATGTCATCAAAAGCAAAACCTTTCTTCGTTAAATCTGAAAAATCTAACTTCAGCCGTTTCAGCAAATAGCTGATATTTAAAACACCAATGACCTTTATTGCCGCTGAGGAGGAGGATTCAATGTCAGTAAAGCTTCCTTCTGAGAATTGTAAACTGGAATTTCCATGTAAACCTGCCAAAGCAAAATCACTTGGATCGCCTGCCCAGCTTAGATTTGAGGTAATTTCAAATTTCTTACTGGTAACTTCTTTGCCAAAACCAAACAACGTTAATACGTCAGCAAAGTCTTTTCCCGATAGGCGGCCCGCCATTGTAGTCACATTTTCTTTCGCGCTATATCGAATAAACGCAGGTGAGCCCTCATTGATTGGCGATATCTTTACATCACCTTTTTTAGCAACAATATCCGTTAAGACCAAGGCATTCTTATGCTCATCAACATGACTTTTTAACTGCCAGAATCCCAGGTCTTTGTGATTAAGCAACAATTTATTTATCGCCACCTCCATATCAGGTATACCACTAAAATCCATCATATTCGGCGTTTTAGTGGAGTCTTTGATTTTGCCATGTAGAATATTATCCAGATCAAGTTTTTTTAAAAAAATACTTAAAGGCTCATTGTCACTGTACCAATCCAGCCCTCCTTCAATATACGACTGTTCAAAATCCACATGCCAGAAATCATCAAAACGTTTACCCTGCAGGCTCACATCAGCTAAACGGAATTGATCTATGGTTAGCTCATGAATATCCAGATTACTGAGAGAAATCTCAAGATTATCACTGTCAGTATCTCCAGCTTTCGACGCGTCAGTATAACGCGCTATAGCATCCATCCACTCACCAAAATTGGCTTTGGGTAATTCACCGTGAATAATAAACTGTTCGGGTTCTATTTTTCTATTTAATGCATTCAACCCAAGCAATCCACCACTGAGCTTTTCATCTTTAAATGAAAGATCAGCTTTAAGGCTATTGGCTAACTTTATACTTAATCGATGATCTTTTTCAGAAAATGAACAAGCTAATTGAAGTGGCATTTTCTCATCTTGACGTTTTGAAAATGGCGCAGGTAAACCAATAGATACCCCTTGAAGTTCAGAATTTAAGACCATATTGACTTGAGCGTCATTAAAACTCAAACGTCCTATAACAGGCGCAACCCCATCAAAAAACACCAACTCTGGCAAAACCTTCCACTGTTTAATATCATCAACATCAATATCTGTTGTAAATTCAAGTTGAGTGATATTTTGTTTATCCTGGTTTGTTTCCACCCAAGCCTTTGCGTTGACAGGTTTACCAAACAAGCTAGCTGATAAAGCTTTGCTGTTAAACCCTTCTCCTAACTCAAACGCAAGTTGACCATTAATATCTTTAACCACAAGCCCAGCATCGACAATATTTAATTGCCCTTGTTCAATATGCGTATCCAGCTTAAGATCCAATGTTTTTTCAAAGTCGTTAAGCGCAGCCTGCAAACCAAAACCTCCATCAAACTGGCCAAATTCCATTTTGAGCGTTTCAAAACGATGACCCAAAGCAGTATTTAATAGCGGCAAGGTTAAAAACTGCTGAAGCTTCGATAGCGCTCCATTGGTTTGAGAGTCAACAAAAAGTATCAATCCCTGATCGGATTCGGTTAACTTAACTTGACCGTAAGCCAAATGAACACCAAAAGACTCTGCTTCAGTGACATTGGCAAACACGCTGGTATCATCCAGCCACATTTCTCCTTTGATAGCTGAGATAGAAGGTAAGCCCTCAAGATAGGCCATTTCTCCATCTTCAACAGACAACCACAATTGTGCGACAATCTTTTCCTGGGGCGCAGCTTGAGCATCAGTGCTATTTATTTCGTCACTTTCTATTTCATTGATTGGTCCATGGAAAATAAATTTTGCTTCACGCACCTGAGCAAATTGAATACTTTCATCCAGCCATTGATTCAGCCCGTCCGGCAAGATTTTTTTTGGAATTAACGCATCTTTATACTCTGATGTGCCATTTTTGACATCCACATCAATAGCAAGCCGACCCGGCTCCTTCTCTCGAAGCGATTTATCCAACGGGATCTGTAGATGAAATTCACCACTTGCATCGCCATAAATGCTTTTCACATTAATTGATTCGCCGGCAAGAGAAAGTTGCCCCTCCTCAATTGTCCAATGAATTTGCGCCTTTACCTTTTCAAAATCCTGGCTTTCAGTAAAAACCTCAGGGAAAGTCATCGAAAAGTCTTCGGCATCTAGATCAATACTTCCTGCCAAATTATGCAAACGCAATTGCCCACTAACCGAGGCTAACTGCGGCGCACCATGCCAAGCGTCTACCGACACTTTGTTGAGTTGGGCATTGACAATGATGTCATCAACTGCTGTATTGATATGAATAGAGGACAAGTGGCCTCTTGGTGATAAATCTTTTAAAACTTGATTCACTTTTTCAGGTAATAGCTTCCAGTCGGTGACTTTCTGTAAATCATCTAAATTTATCGAATCAATATAAGCAGAAAAACCCTGATCTTTTTTAAAATAAATTTCAGGCAGGTTGAGCACATCCTCCTTCACTGAAATCTGCGTTGCCGGCAGCCAAATCTGAGTCACACCAGAATCATACTCAATCCGCGATTTAAGACTTAAGCCTTTTAAATCAAAAGGTTTTGGTGCAGCTTTCGGATCAGGCTCCAGATCTAGTCGAATATCTTTCGCTTTAAGGTCGGTTAGCAATATCAGTTTTTCTTGCGCCCAGTCAAACCAAACCTGAGCTTTAATATCTGCACCCTTTAACTGGCTCTCATCATCCAACAAGCATAAAAAATCAAAGTCTTCGTACCGTTTTAAATTCAATAAGCCTTTGGCAATAAAATCAGACTGAAACGGTTCACCCTCGGCAACGGCTTGTAAAATAGTCTCTTTTTGCTGATCCTTTAGTTTAACCGTTAAATACCTCATCCCTGCTTCATTAACTCCCGTCAATTGTAGCGCAGGCAAAGCAGCAACGGGTTTCCCATAGGGCTTTAAGTGCAGTTTCAAATTATCGATTTTGAGATTTTCAATTCCCCACAGAGATAAAATAAGCGAGCGAATATCGGCAGGCTCCTTATCGTCCATATTATCGGTGGATAGCTGCCACTCTCCCTCACTGCTTTGAAGTAACGAAAACTCCAGATCTGACAAACCGACATGCGAGAAAATCGCTTTTTCATGTTTTAGGCTTTTCAGAATATCCAATTGCATTGTGAGTTCTGAAAAAGACAATGCACTATGCCAGGCAGGGTTATTCACTTGCACATTTGTTAGCGTCAGTGTGGGTCTAAAGGCTTCAAAGTGACCTGTGATTTTTTTTGCATCAACTTGCGTCCCTTCGTACTGCTGATTTAACCATTCTAAAAGCACTTCTCTGTAATGGTCTGCTCGTGGCAAGAAATAGGAGAAGCTGATGGTTGCAAGAGAGCTCACCAAAACTGTAACCAGAAAACTTGCAAGGATAACCTTTGACAGCAAATGGCTTAATTTGACAAAAAATGATTTCACAAAGGTTTCACACAGATAAACGTAAATACAACATAAACCATTCGACTATAACT
>CAKMZU010000174.1:3835-4431 GCA_929200485.1 uncultured Gammaproteobacteria bacterium
ATAAATAATTCAACGTCTGCGACATTCGCTGATTCTTCATCCAATAAATAGTCAATCACAAGTTGCGAGGCCAGAACCAAATAAGCATCATGGTTATAAGCTCTGGACTCACGTAAAATCGCTCGAAATATTTCGTAACAAACCGTTTCGAGTGATTTAATCATGCCTCGCCCTTGGCAAACATCACAGGTTTCACTGAGCATTTGCTCTAAACTTTCTCGCGTCCTCTTGCGAACAATCTGCACCAATCCCAACTCCGTCACGCCAGAGATAGCGGTTTTCGTTAAATCTTTCGCCAAAGCACGCTCAAGGGTTCTCAAGACCTGATTTTGATGGTTAACATCCTGCATATCAATAAAGTCGACAATAATAATACCGCCGAGATTTCTCACTCTAAGCTGCCTTGCAAGCGCCATCGCTGCTTCAAGGTTCGTTTTAAAAATCGTTTCTTCAAGATTACGACAACCAACAAAGGCACCGGTGTTAACATCGATCGTTGTCATGGCTTCAGTTTGATCAAAGATCAAATAGCCGCCAGATTTAAGATCCACTCGACGACTTAAACCGCGCTGAATATCATCTTCAATGCCATAGAG
>CAKMZU010000174.1:4441-7441 GCA_929200485.1 uncultured Gammaproteobacteria bacterium
ATAGAGTTCAAATATCGGGCGCTCACCAGGATACCATTCAAGTAGCTTTTCAATTTCAGGGCTGAACTTGCCTGAAAATTCCGTCATCCTCTGTAAGGTTTCACGAGAATCCACCCGAATGCGATCGTACTTTTCACACATCAAATCTCTTAAGATACGATGGTAAACAGGCAAATCTTCATAAATCAGATGGGTATTGTCTTGAGGCTTAGCTTCTTTTATTGCGCCCCATAGCTTATTCAGGAAAAGCATATCAGCTTCCATGTCTTCTAAAGAGACACTCTCCGCTGCAGTTCTAACAATAAAATGACCATTTAAGCGTTCAAAGTGTTGCGATTTAAGCGACAACACCATTTCTTTTAAACGTTGCCTCTCATTATCTTCTTCAATCCGCTGAGAAATACCGGCCTCATCAAGCGTCGGCATATAAACTAAATACCTTGATGAAATAGAAAGTTTGGCGGTGATTTTTGCGCCTTTGGAACCTATGGGGTCTTTGACAATTTGAACATCAACGTACTGACCCTCCCACACCAGGCTTCTTATATCATGGGCATCTGTGTCTACTCGGTGAAATTCTGTCGCATGCAAAAAGGCGGTACGATCCAAGCCGATATCAACAAATGCTGCCTGCATGCCCGGCAGCACTCTGACCACTTTACCTCGATAAATATTACCGATTAATCCACGGTGGTTACTTCGCTCGATAAAGAGCTCTTGCAAAATACCGTTTTCGACAATGGCTATCCTTGTCTCCATCGGGGTCGCATTAACCAGTATTTCATCACTCATGGATGGGTTTTCTCAATACAAAGAGAGCTTTGTAACATAATTTTGATGATAAAATCATTAACAGATTCAAAGCATTGCGGTTTTTAGGCCAATCGCGAAAAAAACAGGCCGAAAGCTGATGAAAATTAACAGGAATTGAAGATATTTAAACGAATTCTATCCGATTTTTGCAGTCAGACCAAACCGTCTTCTAAGACCTCTTAGCACAACCATTAACCAAGGCCAGATTAACGCACTGATCAACGCCGGTGCAAACATCATGATCAAAAGGGTGGGGTTTCCGGCCAGTTTATCCACAAAATAAAAGATCAAATACTCAATCAGCACAAATAAAAAGATAAAACGTGCCTGATACCAAAGGTCATACATTCGAAAACGCCGATGCATTGCCACAACGATCGCGGTAATCAAGGCAAAGGCTATCATGTGCTTTCCCAAAGGACTGGCAGTCAGACTATCTTGCAGCAAACCTACACAACCTGCCGTTAACACCCCACAATGCTCTGGAAATGCCAGCGCCCAATAGATTAACACCAGCAACACCCATTCGGGGCGAGCCCATAGCGACCAGTTAGGCATAGTCAAGATAGGATAAGGAAAACTACTTTCATTATCAACGCCCTCTAGTCGGTGCACTAGCATTGAATATCAGTAACAAATGTCTTGAATAATTAAGCATGGCAAAGGGGCGAGCTGTAACTGTCAAATAATCATCGCCTTTTTCGAGCGAGATTTTAGTCACCTTAGCCACGGGGTAACCTCTCGGAAACACACCTCCAAGCCCTGAAGAAATCAATACATCCCCTTCCTGAATATCGGATGTAGGCGCAATATTAGGTAAATTCATTTTAAAAAAATGATTAGTACCTTCGACAACCACCCTAAGCCCATTACGGCTAACTTCCGCAGGCACTGCATGATGCTGGTCTGAAATTAACAGCACCCTTGCTGTATCTCTTGCCACTTCAACCACTTGACCAAATAGCCCTTGCTGATCGATAACCGACTGCCCTTCGTAGACGCCGTCTTCGCTTCCCTTATTAATGATCACATAATGATGCATTGGGCTTGGTGATACAGCAATGACCTCTGTCAGCAATACGCGCCCAGGTACTTTTGGGGTAGCATTCAATAACTCACGCAGTCGAATATTCTCCATCGACAACGCGTTTAATTGTTGCAACTTGCCTTTTAATACCAAGGCTTCAGCTTTTAATTGATTATTCTCAAATCGCAGGGAACTGTTTGGGGTAATCACACGATTAAACCAACGCGCAATAGCGGTTGGCATATCAGAGAGGTAGTAAAGAGGGGATGAAATATCCATCAACACCGATTTTAGTGGCGTTAATTTATGTGTCGTGACACCAAGGATCAACAGCACAACCGCCACCGCTAAAACCAGCGTGAAGCGCGCATGTACTGAAGGCCTTTTTTTGAATAACGGCTTGATGGTTATACTCCTGAATAATCTTATTCAGTAGAGAGTAAATCCAGCTTATGCATATCCATGATTTCCATGGCCTTGCCGCCTCCCCGAGCTACGCAGGTTAACGGCTCTTCTGCGACGATCACTGGAAGCCCTGTTTCATGGGTGATTAATTTATCCAGGTCACGGAGCAACGCACCGCCACCTGTCAATACAATACCACGTTCGGCAATATCTGAGGCCAGCTCCGGCGGTGATTGCTCCAATGCGCTTTTGACTGAGGCAACGATATTGGCTAAAGGCTCTGCCAACGATTCCTGTATTTCATCACTTCTTAAAGTAAAGCTTCTTGGTACACCTTCAGCCAGGTTTCGGCCACGTACTTCGACTTCTTTGACTTGATTACTCGGACAGGCACTGCCAATTTCTTCTTTAATTTTTTCTGCGGTCGCATCCCCGATCAAACTACCGTATTTGCGGCGCACATAACTGACAATGGCTTCATCAAAACGGTCACCGCCAACACGAACCGAATCAGAATAAACAATCCCGTTTAACGAAATAATAGCGATTTCTGTCGTACCGCCACCAATATCAACAACCATAGAACCGCTGGCTTCTTCAACTGACAATCCTGCACCAATAGCCGCTGCCATGGGTTCTTCAATTAATCGCACATCACGCGCACCTGCACCATATGCGGATTCTCGAATCGCACGGCGTTCAACCTGCGTTGATTTACAGGGCACACAAATCAACACGCGTGGACTAGGTGCAAT
>CAKMZU010000175.1:0-1190 GCA_929200485.1 uncultured Gammaproteobacteria bacterium
CAAGAAGGCACGACTTCAAAAACCGATAGCACGAATGATCCGAGAAATAAACGTCGAGTTGATTTGATGCATAATACGCCTCAAGCCAAACGACAACCCTTCCTTCTAAATAGAAACAACGAAGAGGATGAATTTCAGGTTGCCCTTGCCATAGAAGCGAGTTTAGAAGATATGAATAATCAAGAAGCCCATTACAATAAGTCTAATGAAGATCATGAAGATGCTATTTACAGATCATTCGCTGTTGAAGGAGAAGCCTCCACCTCGCAACCAAATCAACTTCTATATATTGATGAAACAACAGCGAAATTAATTGAAGAAATATCAGCCGATCCAGCTTCAACTCCAGATGAAAAACAAAGGTTTATTTTTGAGTGTTTCAAATCAAATAATGATAATGAAGCAATCGAAAGCACTGCCTGTGCTAGTTCTGCTTATCCAAGCGAACTCGTATATTCGAAAGATACAACAACGGAAGAGGAAGAGATGACACCAGAAGAACGCCGAATAAGTAAACTCCCAAGCAAACCAAGTGCCGAGGAACTTAGAAATTTAAGACTGAGAAATTTAGAAAGATTAGGTGTAAAAGGCACAGCGACAAATTCAAATAAATCCGATTCATCCAATGCATTCATTGATTGATTTCGACCCGGCTTTAAAAAAAATACCAGAAGAATTCTGGCATTTAAAGGAATAAGGATTTTTAGCATGGGTAACCATAGGTTACCCACAAGAATATTAAGGCTCAGGTGTAAATGAAACTTCTATAAAAACAGTTTCCGTTGATGTATCAATCGCTTCGATGGTAATTGACATGACAATATCGCCAATCAACGCCAGGATATTTCCACCTTGGCCAATCAATTCAACAGAAGCAAATGCTTCCCCACCAATGGTTGTGACATGATCTGGGAAAATCAAGCCTGCTTTACCTGCTAAATCCCCCTCACCGAAAGGTGCCAAAGTAAATAACACTTGCTCATCCAGACATGCAGCGTCTTTCGTAATACCGTCCATACCCATACAGGCTTTATCATCAGACACATACGGCAGAAGACTAGTGATATCTGTTATTTCAACCTCAAGATCAGGATCAATCATGACGCCAGTAGTGCCATTGATACGAATATCGGTAAAGCTGGCTCGACTTAAATGTCGCCCTTTTTCGTTCTCAATGGTTGCAATCAACT
>CAKMZU010000175.1:1200-7437 GCA_929200485.1 uncultured Gammaproteobacteria bacterium
AAATTCCGGTGATACAGATTCACCAATCTCATTCATTGCTGGACTTTCATAAGTCACATGATTCGTGGTTATCCATGGCGTGTGATCGATAACATCTGGTACACAGAAGAAGTCCAGTTCATAGGAAGACGCATCGGCAATGCTATTTGCACTGATGGTTGTTGGGTTTTCAAGCGCGAGCAAATTGGCGCCAGATAAGGCAACAGGCTCGCTACCCTCTTCTATGAGTTGTGGTGCAGAAAACAAGCCTGGCCAATAGGCTTGCTCTGTCATTGATACTTTTAAATTGCCTTTAAGCGGTTCTTTACCTGCACAATATGGGCTGTCACAGAGAGGTAAGCCACCCATTTTATCCATTGGCATTTGATACTGAACTTCATAACCGACTTCTTGCGTACTATCGGCTAATGATGCCAAGGTATCCGAATCCAATGAGACAATCAGAATCAACTCATCCTGCAGCGCTTTCATTTCAACAGACTTCACCGTACCCAAGCCATCTTTAGTCATACACCCAAAACTCGAAAAGTCAGTAGCAAGACTAAAATCAGGCTGCGTACATTCGACAAAGGTCATTATTTGATCACTGCCAAACAACGCAGAATGGAGTTTGATACTGGCGATTTCTCCCGGAAAGGTCATGATACCAATACCTAACTGAACAACGGTTTCATCAAGATCATTCTTTGTATAAACCCATTGCGACAACACTTCTTCGCGTTTTTCTTCAAAATGGTGACGACTTTCAACTAAAGAATCGTAGTCGTTGGGGTCAAATAAAGAAGGCACGCCATCAAAGTCTGCGTCCATAATGAACACGTCTGACGACTCACTATCACCTTCAGTCACTAATGACGGTAGTCCCATACCGGCACAGACATCTGACTCACAAATAACCTGACGATCATCCTGACCATCGGCTGGAATTGGCATGCCTTCGAGTTGTTCATAGTTTGCCCATTCAATCACAAGGTGTTTTTCTTCTGTATCAGCAGCCAACACTCGGCCAAGGAATAATAATTTCTTGCCATCTGCGGTATTTGTATCTGAAACCGCAATTAAATCGCCTGATTCGAGGCTATCAAATGTTGTGGTTGACGAATACGACTGATGGTAAGGAGAAAAGCTGATTTTAGAAAGCTCAATACCGTCCCTTGTCGCTTCAAGCGTTGGCATTACTGACGTCTCATCAATCATATCAATGTTTTCAGAAAAATCTGCTTTTGTCGGAAATAGTTCGTCGAAGGCTGCGCCGGCAAAACGCAAGACGATACCATTTTGCGCATCTTTTATCGGCAGATATTTTCCGCCATCATCGAATGAAACAACAGGTGCCGGGAAGACGCCTTTGGCATCAAACCCTTCTGGTGCAGACAATACCAGCCAGTCCCCGAAGGTTAACTTTTCGACAAATAAGTGCTCGGTAAAGACCGAAGACTCTTTGAAAAAGTCCAGACCAACATCAAAGACAGGTGCGGGTACATTAATATGCCCAAGGGAGTCGATATGAACAAAGTGGAAACCCACGATGATTTCTTCATGTTCATCATCCATTTCGATTTCTTCAAGCATGGATAATTGGATAATCCAGAATTCGCCTTCAGCATCACGCATCAGGTAAAGTTGATCAAGTTTATCGTCATTTTCACCGTCGGTTAGCATGATATCTGTCTGCAATAGACTATCGTCTGATCGCACCTGATCAATAAGCGCATGAATATTCACATCTATCATTGAATGCAGTGACTCCAATGGTTCACCTTGGCTCGCATCAAGCGAGAACTGCCATTGATCCGACACAAACTCGCCATAAATCGGAGCAAACGCAACTTTACTGCCAGTCGTCCCTGTTAATACAGGCACATCGTTCTTTTCCGTGAGCAGAATATCGATCGCTCCAAGCCCTTCGGCTTCGTCTTTTTCGGTTAGATAAATCGGCTTACCTGTTTCTGTAAAGTTCGAGATATCAACACCTTCGAGGCCACGCTCATTACCGTCCATATCAAAGGCCATCTGATCTGAAACGAGACTCAATTCAGGCAGCGGCATTATTTTTTTATCATCACCAATGAACAGTGGGAAAGCGGCATCACAGAGCATGATTTCTGGTAAATAGCCATCGGCCCATAAATGCAGCTCTGGCAATCGGGTTTGATAGGTTGGATGCTCAAATTCAATTCGGTAGTCTACGCCATAAACTTTATCTCCACCTTGCATGGTAAAGGTAGGCAGGTCTTCAAAGCGATATTCGGTCTTGGTATTGCCAGTGCCGGGCACAGGTCTGATATCAAGCGTTGCTGAATCAACCACCGCGTTTTCAATAATCTCGCCGGTCAGCATGTCATAGGTCACTGCTGTTACTTTGGCGGTTAACGCATTGTTACCCACAGCAGGATCGATATGTCTTGGTCTTTCAATAACACAGGAAGCTGCAACGTGATCCTGACGCGCACCAAGGTCATCAACAAAATCCGCAACGGCTGGTGCTTCGGTTTCAGCCATGTGCGGCAACCCCTGCAGGGACACCATCATCTCATCTTGCGCTAACTGATAGAAGCCACCTGATGGCAAGGCTGACATATTCATCAGCTTGGAAATCACCATCGCTGGCGTTACACCGTCTTTCAGCGATAAATATTTAATATTATTGAAATTCAAGACAAAACGGTCGGCTTGCTTGCTCGCTTGTCTGCCTTTAACTTTTAACGATTTAACAAAGCCATCGCGCTCATGAATACGGAATTGAATCTGAGCTAAATAATCAATAAAGAAAATAGATGCTGGTAAATTAAGCTGTGTTTCACTGTTCAATTTGGTACCAAACAGCGCTTCAGGCATGGCGGTGGTTAAGCCGCGGATGATTTTATCCCTCGCCTTAACAAAATCTTCTGATGCTTTATGTTTTCGGCTACCCACCACCATCTCTTTCATTTGAGATTTTGATCGTGGGAAGGCCAGTGCCAATGTGTCATACAAGGTACTTACGCTATCAAGCGAATGGGCATCATCGATATTTTTCTGCAAAGATTTAATGGCATAACGGGTATAAAAACCTTCATGTTCAGTCAACAAACTGGCGGTTTCCTTAACTGTTTTCCTAAGCTTTACACTCATGCTCTTAAGAATTTCGGAGGCAGACACTTCGCTTTGTGTTCCTGGCAACAGGTTATGACGGCCAGTAAACAAAGGAAAGCCTTCATCTGTCGTATGCACAGCTTCTGTCTTCCATTCAAAGTATTCGGCTATAGTGGCCGCAACCCCTTTGAGGGTAATCATACTGGATTTGCTTTCATGCGCTTTATCTATCACAGACAAAGGAATTAACGTGGCATGCATCAATTCTTCATTCAATATCTGATAGGGCATTAATTGATCTAAAAACGCAAAATCTTCTGAGGTTGGAGTTCCACTCATGATCCGATTGAAGGCTGCATCGGCGTTGGCATTAAAGGTCTCAAGTGTTTCACCGTTTAACAAGCCTGTCATAACCTCATCAATCGGTTGGGCGTAGAAGATATTTGCATCAGCTTCATGCTGCGCTTTGTCAGTGGTGTATCGGCTATCGGAAGCAAGCTCACCCGTACCGATTTTAAACAATCGAACGTTGGGACTATCGGCTGTATATTCACCACCAAAAGGCCAATCAATGAGCTGACTGCTAAAGCTGTCTTCAGCCGCCATCAATGGCATTGCGATAACACCCGCATCACCGGCTTCATTTCTCGCCATGACGACCGAAAATCCCATAGACAAAAAGAAATCCTTTAAGGCGCGTTTAGATACATCTTTCGCCTTGGCTTTTCGCTCTTCTTTTATCTGGGCCAGATCGACACTATCATCAACAATACCAAACAATTCCTTAACTGAATCATCGTCACCTTCATCTAATACTTTTTCTACTTTTCCGGTAACTCGCTCTTTCATTTTCTTCTTTAACTGAGAAAGCACACCCTGCTCACCACTACCAAGCGTTGACACCAGCTTGGTAATTTTCTTCGCGCTTTTTTTGGTGTAAACCTTCGCTTCTCGAAGCGCAACCATTGCAGCCTTCTTATCTTCTGCCTGACCTTTAACAACGGCTTTTAGTTTTGTCTTCTCATCGTCCGACATCGCGATTTCGAGCTCTGCGGTTTGCTCAGCAATGACTTCTCTTGGGCTTTTGCCCACAGGGATAGGTAAACGACTTTCAGCCGATTCACGCACCGCTCTGCGGATATCCTTGGCTATCTCTTTAATGGCACTTTTGGATAACTCGGCGACTTTTTCTTCGGTCACACCAAGCTCTCTAAGTGAACTCATCGAATCTCGAATCTGCTCCATAATGGCCTTAACCACACGGTGAGCAATCGGGTTAACTTTAACAGGCTTGGGTTCACCCGTCGTTTCATCCACTTCATTAGGGTCAGCAAGCGATTGAATGGCGATAACTTTTTCATTGCCCTGATCATCTTCTTCAACGATTAAGGCGCGAACTTGAATTTCACCTATGGATTTAAATGCAGCCAGTGCAATATCATCCGAAGCCGTTTCTTCAATAATGCCTTTACCTTCTAAATAAGGTCGAACGTCTTCAACTTTGATTTCATAGTTGCCACTCTCATCGGTCGCCACTTCTGCAATAGGATCTTGATAATCGATGTCATCCAATCGATGCAAAGTGACCCAGGCTTCCTTGGGCTGCATATCTTCATGGGATAAACTGTATTCTTCTACCTCAGGCCCTTGTAATGCCGAATCATCGGATTGAACAGATTCAATAAAAGAGGCATCTTCTGGCCTTGCATCTTCTGAAGCATTATCTGGAAAGTAGGTAATTTGCCCTTGCAAAGTCACCGTACTGGCCGATGAAGGAGTATCGGATTCGGTGTTGGTGCCATTGTTTTGGGTAGAATCGGTAGAATTGCCTGTGGTTTGATCACCACTTGTACTGTTGCTATCGGTTTGCTGATTTCCATCATCCGCTTGTTGTTCGGTGGATGGCGAATAAGTATTCTTTTTCTTTTTATCACTACACCCTGTTACGACAAGCACCAGCGTGAAAACACATACTGTGCTGATTTGTGTTATTAATCTCATAGGTCCCCTAAAAATAAGATAGATAAATATCTTATTCAGTTTGGACATAAATATTTATTTTGCGAAACTTCAGAAATTAATTTTTTTTCATTGGTAGCTTGCGCTCTATTAATGATGGCTTCGTGCTCAAATTCGCAATCGACTGATAACGCAGGTTTTTTTATTGGTCTGGCTTTTGCCTTGCCTTATCATCCATCAAATTAATCATGTTCAACGCAAAAATTATGGGCCAACAACAATGAAAAGAAGACTCACTGGTATTTTTGCCGCCGCTTTACTGACGGCTTGTCTGGACACCCCAGATGTCGCTCTGGCAAATAATGGCGGAGACACCAACAATAGTGGAAACGATGAAGAGAACCCGCCAGCTACAGCGACGGTCAATCTGGATTGCTCTAATATGGGTACGATTGTTAACAACCGCTTTGATGTCGATGCAAAAAAAAATATTTTGTGCCTTCATAACAAATTTCGCTCCGATACTGCTTTGGGCAAAGTACCGGGTTATGCAGGCAATCTCCCTATGGCATCGAATATGCAGGCCTTGCGTTGGGATCACACCCTTGAACAGGTCGCTCAAAACTATGCCAACCAATGTGTCTGGCAACACAATGGTCAACGCACAACGGATTTTCAAAATTTAAGCGGTAACCCTGCCCTCACCTATGTCGGTGAAAACATTGCTTACTATTCTTATACGGCAAACCCAATGGCGATGATTCGTGTTAAAAGCATGTTTGATGGCATGGCGACAGGGGAAGCTAAAAACTGGTCCTTCGGCACGATAAACGGTACCGAATCCTGCAGTGAAGGGCAATGTGGTCATGCCACCCAAATGTTTTGGGCGGATACGCAATATATCGGCTGCGCGATCACCCACTGTAATCCGTCGATGAATCCTCACCCTGACTACCCAAGCCTGACCGACATTTATCTCGTTTGTAATTATGGGCAAGGCGGCAATATTGAAAATCAAAATGCCTACAGCGAAGCACTACAAGCTGAAGATATTTGTTCTGATGATCGCTTAGGCACCCAAACCGAATGCACTGAAGGCTTAACCCACGGCACCGACTATGATGACGGGCTCTAATCCCTAGGAGGGTGTCCGAGAATTGCGGTCGAGCATAAATTTCAAAGAAGTGAGATAAATTTTTTGGG
>CAKMZU010000176.1 GCA_929200485.1 uncultured Gammaproteobacteria bacterium
GCCAAAGGTATATCAGACGTTGGGTGATTATATAGATCAGTACCATGATGGATCACAGTCTGATTTTGCGCGTTCGCAAAAAACTAAAGATGGGAAGCCCCTAGACCGAAAGCAGGTAAACCAATGGATCAAAAAAGGCTTTATTGTCGCGGATAAAGGGCTTTATTCTCTAAGACGGGAGATTGATTAACAGCGAATCTTTGTAGTTATCCCCAGAAAATGTGGACAAAATTTCCATTGTTTAGTCTGATGCTGGGGTCATCCCTTGATGCAAAGAAGCTATCCTCTCTTTACAAATCTTTTCATATTCACCTTTTTTGTGAAAATAATCATCGCTGCTTGGAAGTTCTGGAAAAATATTCTCAAGTGAATATTGTGACTCGTAGCCTATCTCAAAATTACTTGTTTTAAAGAACACTGCATTTTCTATACTCTGGAAATCTTTTTTGATTTCTAGGATTAATTTCTCAGTTGATATTTCCCCATAACCATCATCTAGTCCAGAGCTTTCGAATAGCCGACCGCCATCGATAGATGCTGTATACCAAGGCTCTGGATCATCTATATCTTTTCCCACGTAAATGAAAACGAAATCTGCTTTAAACCTATTTTCTTCATCTATCACCATTATTGTTAGAATGTGATTTTCAGAATCTAGCACAGATTCGTTAGATTCAATATACTGGAATGCTTCTCGAATATTCACTTTCCAAGTCCTTATTGGCGTTAAGTTTTTAAATCTTTTGATTTAATGCTTGCTGAATTTAAACGATCCATTTCAGATACAGAAAATGCTCTTCCAGCTCCGCTTTCTGCAAATATTGTGTTCCATGAGTGACTATACTTCTGATGGTGATTGAAACTATTTAAATCAACTTTTTCGCCTTTAAAGTTATAAAATTCTATTGCTTCGCTCATTTACAGCTCCATTTAAGTAAAACTATTAATATTTTTAAGGTATCCGTATTTTTACAGGTTATCCGAATCTTCGAGCATGCCGTATTCATCTGATAAAATGCCTGAAAACATACCCGTATCGCCCCAAACATCGAATTCATCATCAGTGAAGGCTTTTCTAAGTTTCATGATAGGGTTCTTACTTTTCCCCTCTACGGCTTCTGGTGATCTTATCCATTCACCGTTCCATTCATAAACAACACCAATCTGACCAACTTCATCATCTCCACCAGCGAAACAAATGAAGTATTTTGGGTCTTTGCGATGGCTTTTCTGCACTTTTGGCTCTGCATGATTTAACGCACCAACCTCTTGATAGGCCTCACTCAGTAACTCTAATGCCTTCTTGATCTTGTCATTACATCCAGCTCTTACAATCGCAGGGTGGTCTACTAAAAACTGATCTATGTTTGATTGGATTACATGTAGTCTGTCGCAGCCTTCAACAATGTGGCCTTCGTTAAATTCGTTCATTTTTCCTATTCAACCTCATCTAATTGAATGCTTTATTTTTTGAATTCGATATTGAATTTTTCGGCCAGGTTTCTAAGATTTTTATCTCTTGTCCAAAGTCTTGTATCTGGTGTTATAAGCGCAGATGTCAAAAGAGAGAAGTCTACTACTCCACAGCCTGCACCATAAAGTTTATTTGCTTCTATGAAGTTTAATGTTTCTGAAAGTAAAGCCTCTTTGCAACCCGACAAAGATTTGAGGAAAAAAAGAGTATTCTTTCGGTCGGGTGGTGTGCCGCACGTAATTTCAGCTATGATCATTGAGTGAACGACAACTTGATCACTTACCAATAAATTAGCTAGGCATTTATCGGTTTTCTTAAAGTGATCTGTCCAAATAGAGGTATCGACTAGAACAGGCATTATTAACGCCTCGGTATATCTTTCATGTTCGGGGCAGCCCCTCCAAGTGCAGCCAATCGTTTAGCTGACTCCACACGAATATAGGTTTTTATAGCTTCTTCAAAAAGCTTGTTACCTTTCAAGCTCTGTCCAGATAAATCAAAAGCTTTTTCATACAGTTCATCGTCAATACTGACTGTCGTTCTCATTGGGTGCCTATTTTGATGATATTTGATGTTTATATTAGCATGTTATTTCATGCCAACAAAATACATTGGCCAATGATACAAATAAACAAGGGACACATCACTGTCTACAAAACTTGCAATTCAGTTGAATTAAAATTGAATGCCAGCTGACCTTAAGCCTTCTCTTTTTCATTAAACGCGAAATCTTCTGGCCAGATAAAATAATCGCCATAACGCTTGCTAACCTTTAGTTCCCCGCCAGCTTGCTTACCTTGTTCTGTAATATGGTGTTTATTGTCTTTTTCTATCAGTAGTCCAGATTCGACTAGGGATGCTAGAAATTCGCCTGTCTTCATTTTTAGCTTTACAGCGATTTTTGAGGTGGATAGCTTGGCGTTATTAGAAACTGTAGGGGAGTCATCAACACTGGTCACTTTCTTAGGCTTGGATGGTTTATTGGTAGCAGTATCCTTTTTTTCTTTTTGGACTGTTTCTACCGACATTCTCACTTCATCACTGATGCGTATAATACGTTGCGCTTCTTCAAATGTGTCTCTGTAGACTTCAGGATCTTCAATGCGACTTGCAAAAATACCCATCTCATTATTGTTGACTTGGCTAAATTCATAGAGGTTTAGTGAGGTAATAATGGTTGAGCTTTCATTAATGTAGCACTTGGCATGTAAGTTTTTGCAGAATGATGTGCGTATGTAACTCAATTCTTTTAGCCATTTAATTTCATTTGGCTGTAGCTCATTCTTACCGTAGACAATTCTAACGTCTATTTTCAGTCTATTCTTGTCATCGAGAAGCTCTTTAATTCTATCATTAAGCTTAAGATATGGGCTGATTAGGATAAGGCGCTCAGATGCCCCCTTAATCATTTCTTCTAGGTAGTAGTTGGTTGCACTGGTGTTTAAAAACTTAGCCATGATTAAAGACCTCTTTTTTGTGTTTAATTATACGTTGGCCATGCTTCGGCACTTTGGGAAGTTAGAGCAACCCCAAAATTTATTACCCGCATTTTCCCCTTTTTTCACTACACGGATTTTCATCTCAGCTCCGCATTTAGCGCATTCTTTAGTGTTTTCTTTTGCCTTCACAATCTCTTTAATATGGGCCACATGCTCACGGTTTGTTTTAAAGCTTCGCTCAAGCCTACCGTTTTCGATATTTTCAATAATGCTTAGGACTTGTACTTCGCTGAAAAGCTGTTTTTGCTTGGATTTGATGTAATCTATTGAGCCTCTGGCATAGGTCACGTTATCAGGCATTTTTGTCTTGAACTGGCTGTCACCAATAAAAACTATGACGGAAAAAAGCATGTCTTGACTGATATTAAGCGCTGATTCAAGGGTTTTTAAGTGTTTGTAGTTTTGGTGTAGCGGGTTCTGAAATTTTCCTGAGTATTTAAAAATTTTCTGCGTCCATTGTTTCTGGTTAGCTTTGCCGTAGATCCAGCCTTTCATGTTTTTTGTCTCAACGACGAAAATGCCAAAGCGGGAGACAACAATATGGTCAATTTGAGTCGTGCCACCATCTTCTGTTGGTAGTGTGATATGTTTGAGTAGGTGGTAGTCTTCCTTGGGCAGAAAATTGTTGAGCAGGATATTTACCATAAATTCGCCAAAAATACCCTTAAACCATGCTGTTTTGATTATGGGTAAAATGATGAATATTGGTATCAAGTACCAAAAAGGCATCAGCGTATTGATTAGGAGAGTTAGTATATCCACTTCTTATCCTTATTTTTGCGGTAAAGCGATAGGTTCACATCCATCAATGTCCCATAGCGTTGCAGGCACTTTATTTTCTTCAATGATCCGATTTAGGTTTTCTCGATAGGTTTCATCTGCACCCGCAGGAACTATATAAAGCGCGTTAGGTTCATCAAGATCGGTGATTAGTGCTGATGCAATAATATCACTTTTTGAAAGATTGTATCTCAGGCCTTTAGCGAAATAGCGTTTCTGGCTAACCAGGCGATAGGTAACTTCTCTGTCATCAAGATCCTCGAAGGGTAGCCAATTTTCGTCAGTCATCATTAGACTGATGGATTCTAGGTTGATGTTGCCGCTATCGGATAGTGTGAACGTGATAATGCTCAGTAGATGCACACGATCAGGCTCTTCAAACAGCAGCGATATTTCTGAAGAGAAGTTCTTTTCCATTCTCTTGTAGACATCTTCACCAAAAAATATGGGTTTGTTCTTCATGTGCTTTAGCGTTAGTCTGAACCCGTATCGCGCTTGTTCTATGTTGTCGATTTCACCGATGATAATGCCAATGGGCTGTGATTTACCCTGCTTTTTGAACTGCCCGAAATATTGTCTTTGTTGGACATCTAGCTGTGCTATTTTTTCAGGGTGATAGGTTTCAGGTAGAAAGAGTTTATCAAGCAAAGGTGCTTTTTTTGCATTTTTACCTTGTGCCGCTTCAAGTAAGTATTTTCTTATAACGCCCCACTTTCGCTTCCCTTGCATCTTTGGCGACCACTTATTGAACCCTGCTTCTTCGTAAAGGTAATGCAGCAATGAGCGCAACGTGAGCTTTTTAGGGTCTGCCTTAATGGTGGTCTGTTCTTTTGCTGGCCCAGCAACGATATTACGTGTCATAGAAAATTTGGCTAGACTAAAATCGAGCCTAAGATCAGTGGTACCAGTTTGATGATCTTCGTTAATGGCCTTGTCGAGATCGCCTTTTCCTGATAACCCAATAGGTAGCTCAAAATGCTCACAATCTTGGTGGTGATCGCTGCCTGTTCCTGGCATCCTCTTTATGTAATATTCTTCACCTACCTTGGCAACATACATAGGAATGATTTCGCCCGTTCTTTCAGTCTGACATAGACAGCAGGGACGTTCGCCGCTTGAGTGTGCATACTCCAGGGACTGAGAAAAATCAGCTGAATCCCGGTAAAGCATCATATCGTTGATGGCATACTGAGTCACGGCACTTCACTCCTTTTGAAATTAGGTATAAAAACGGAGGTTGAGCCAAGCGCTGCTAAGATCAATACAAACAACACATAATCCATCAATAGGCCTACCTTCTGTCCGAAAAGAAAAATGGTTGCTGCAGGCACTATCATTCCAAGAAGGCCTAAAATAGATGTCAGAATATTAAAAGCTAACATGGATTTTATGGGTCTTGGTTGCCCTAGATAATCCAGACAGAAATAATCTTGAATCGAATCCACATAACGCTCCACTATCCATCCATTGCTTCGAGCATCAAGAATAAATTTAATGCCTAACTGTCCCATAATCTTATTTATTTGAAGATTACAGGTGTTCTTGAAAATACATGAATTGTCATCAAGATTCGTTGATTCAAGTTGTAAATCAACGCGGGCCTTGGTTGAGTCTGTAATCTTTATGATTGTTTTCGTTGGTGTATTTATTGATGCCGCTGACTCAATGGTTTGTAGGCGCTTTAGCATCAACAGTTTTCGGTCATCACCATAAATAGACAGAATTATAGCTGCCTGCATAACCCACCTCCATTTTTGATTCGTGGCATGGCTTAATCCTTCGTGAAAACCAGAGATTTTATTTCTGGTTAGCATTTTTACTGCTGTCTTTATCGTTGGTATCAGGTTGTATTTTATTGATAGGTTTCTGATTTGATTTCTTTAGCTGAAAATTGGCATTCCCGTTGGTCATCTTCTTTACAGCCGCATGTAAATCAGAAAAATCGACATCAAGTTTCATGGTTCAGTCCTATTAAGTTTTGTTGTTGAAGCCTACGGTGCAGGGTAATGATTGATAGACCTTCTCCATTAGTTAGGCCATCGCTGACGACTTCAAGGATAACGGCCTCTATTTGAGGTGAAGCAGATTTGATTTCATGCACAGTTAAGGTAAGTTCGCGGCCAGCCATTGCATTCTTGTCTAGGTGTTTGGCTTTTGATTGAACGACTTGAATTTTTTTATCTAGTGAAAGCTTTTTGAATGAACGGTGCTTTGCATCAATGTTATCTACACCTATTTGGATGGCGGGTCTTGGTAGGACACCGAACTTTTGTTCAAGCCAGGGAAGCGAGTAAAAGGTTGCAGCGCAACCCAATACAAAGCCAATCAAAATTTTTATCATGGCAAGATCACCTAGTTATTTACAGCTTTTAAAATACGTTCTTTTAGCGTTATGCCTGTTGAGATTGCCTTTGCTTTATTGCCTTCAACGCCAAAGTTAACCACTACTTTTGATGATGTGTCGGTAACTTTTTCTATAACGACATCAATAGGAATGTGTTGCTCTCCGTGATCTTTGTAGGAAGCCATGTGGTAGTAGACTCCCTCAACGGCTTGCCATTTCCAGCTTTTGACCTGAAAACGATCACTGGCGTATTTCCCCCACTCGCGTCGAATGTCTTCATCTGACTCGAAACGAAACTCGTTTTTGATTTTAACCGCTAGAAGGTCAATCTGTTTGTTGACGTTAAATGTGATTTCGCTTTGCGTCCAATCTTGACTCTCGCTTACAGCAACTCCCGAAACTTCGGATTTTTGTTGGGTAGCTTGGGTATCCTGCTTTTTCTTAGCTGATTGGCCATCGTGATTGACAGGCTTTCCGCTAATTGGGTTGTTGATGCAAGTGAGGCAGCCGCCATCCTTAGTATAAATATGACCAGAGCAGCCAGTAATGAGTGAAGCTGCGGCAATTGATAGTAGCATTTTGTTCATGTTGCACCTGTATTTATCTAACGTGAATTTGGCTCAGGCTGAATTATGAACAAAGGGAAAATTTTATGTGGATTTAAAAGATCATTGGTCCTGATCTAATCTCAAGATAAGTGAATTTAAGGCTGTTAGCCTAATGAATATACCTACTTTAATGGGTCTTTCTGGTGAGGTTTGGCCTGCAGCTTTTTAAGAAAAAATAAAGGGACACTTTATGGCATAAAGAATACGACACGGAATATCCGTTTAAACCATAGTTTGTCCTTTTTTCTTATGTGAGGGGCATATTATGGTTTAATAAATGTACCATCGATAGTTCCTTAAATTCCCGCAATCATTGAGCATCAGTGGGTACATGTGACAATAGATCTGATCTAAAGGGACATTTTATGGTATAAAAATGAATCTTAAGGGCTGTTTACATGCTCATACTAGGTCTATTAACTTTCTTTTTAAGATCGGCTCTATTTTTAAAATCGGCAAACTCTAGAGCTTGTTCCTTTGTGTCGAATTCTTTTATTAGCTTGTTTGAAATAAAAACGCCCCAACTGCCATTTTCTAGTTGCTGTACTGTATATCTCATCATCTTAGGGAAGCAGAAGATAAAAAGTTACCGCTTTTTGCAGACAGCGCTTTGCCATCTGCAGACTTGTCATCAGGCAATGGTATATTTTTAAATTCGACTCCCCTTACATCAACGCACAAAGCTTTTTGCCCATTTCATTCTAACAAGTTTATTTATGGAAC
>CAKMZU010000177.1:0-209 GCA_929200485.1 uncultured Gammaproteobacteria bacterium
CGACACGGTTAGTCAGGAGGGTTTAGCCCCATGCTAACATTAAAAAAACGTCTATTACCGTCTAAATACTGGGCATATAGCTCACCACTTCTTGCCATTGTACTTACCCTGTTAACTGGTGCGGCATTATTTGCCATCTTAGGCGTTAATCCGATTGACGCATTAGTCACTTTCTTTATTTCACCATTAAGTGACAGTTTTGGTGTGGG
>CAKMZU010000177.1:219-7235 GCA_929200485.1 uncultured Gammaproteobacteria bacterium
CTCATTAAAACGCCGCCTATTTTGCTCTGTGCATTCGGTTTATCGCTTTGTTATCGAGCGTCTGTTTGGAATATTGGCGCAGAAGGCCAGCTCATCATCGGCAGTTTGACCGCTACCATTATCGCACTGATTTTTGTTGAAGAAGGTCATAGCGCCTCCCTGCCTTTGTCGTTAGCCGCAGGCATAGCAGGCGGTGCTGCTTTTGCAGGAGTTGCTGCTTTTCTAAAGTATCAGTTCAATACCAATGAAATACTCACCACCATCATGCTCAACTATATTGCCTTCAACCTGCTGCAATGGGCTGTGCATGGACCATTACGCGACCCTAACGGCTTTAATTTTCCGGAAAGCGCACTATTCGATGCTTCGACCATACTTCCTATCATTATGGAGGGTACACGCGCGCATTTAGGGGTACTTTTTACTCCGGTGATTCTGATCTTCACCTGGGTGTTATTAAGTAAAAGTTTTGCAGGCTTTCAAATTGAAACCTTAGGACTCAGCCCACTCTCCGCACGCATGGCGGGTTTTTCCAGCAAAAAAATCGGCATTACGGTGTTATTGATTTCAGGGGGATTAGCAGGTCTTGCTGGAGCCGTGGAGGTTACAGGGCCCATTGGTCAGTTAGTGCCCCAAATCTCACCCGGTTATGGGTTTGCCGCGATCATTGTTGCCTTCTTAGGGCGTTTACACCCTGTCGGTATTCTTCTCGCAGGCCTGTTAATGGGACTGATTTATTTAGGTGGTGAACTTGTGCAAATAGAGCTAGGGCTACCCAAATCGATTACGGGCATATTTCAGGGCTTATTGCTGTTTTACCTTCTGAGCTGTGATGTGTTTATTCAGTATCGACTGACCACTAAATCTGGCGGCTTACTTCACCCGAAAAAAACACAGAGAATCTGCTAATGGAAGCCGACTTTATTTCAGCTATGCTCGCTGCAGCCATCCGTACGGGCACCCCGTTATTACTTGTCGCCTTAGGTGAAATGGTCGTTGAAAAAAGCGGCGTTTTAAATTTAGGGCAAGAAGGCATGCTATTAATCGGTGCCGTGGTAGGATTTATTGGTGCCTCACATTCAGATTCCATTACCATAGGCTTTCTAGCTGCCATAGCCGGCGGCATGGTAATGGCAATGATATTTGCACTCGTTGCCCACTTTTTAAGTGCCAATCAAATTGCCACAGGACTTGCGTTGACCATATTCGGTGTGGGTCTCTCCGCCTTTTTAGGTTCTGATTATGAAGGCAAAGCATTAGAGGGCTTATCAGCGATTGATCTACCGCTCCTGAGTGACATTCCTTTTATTGGTCAGGTATTTTTTCAGCATGATGCCATTGTCTATCTAAGCTGGATTGTCTTTATCATTGTTTGGCTGATTTTCAGGCAATCAACACTAGGACTCAATATTCGCGCCGTGGGTGAAAATCCCGATGCAGCCAATGCCATTGGTATTAAGGTGGTTCCTTTGCGATTTGCCTGTGTACTGGTCGGTGGCACTCTCGCCGGATTGGCAGGCGGTTATCTATCACTGGTCTACACCCCTCTTTGGACTGAAGATATGTCTGCCGGACGCGGATGGATTGCATTAGCCATCGTCGTTTTTGCCAGCTGGAAAGCCACACGCATTCTGTTGGGTGCATACCTCTTCGGATTTGCAAGTATTTTGCATCTGGCCGCACAAGGCATGGGCATTAACCTGTCCGCTAATTTATTAGCCATGTTGCCTTATGCTGCCACCATTGTCGTTCTTGTGATCCTTTCAAGAAATAAACAGTGGCTGCAATTATCAGAACCTATGGCGCTGGCTAAACCCTGGCGCAAAGATTAAATCAATTCCAATAAATGGAGAGTACCCTTTGAAAATAATAACGCCGTTACTGTTGTTCATTACGCTGCTACCGCTAGCGGCCTTCTCAAAATCAGCTGAGCCTTTAGATGTTGGTTTCGTATACGTCAGCCCGACCGGTGAAGCCGGATGGACACATACCCATGACATAGCTAGAAAACATCTTGAGAAAGTCTTTGGCGATAAAATCAAAACCCGTTACGTTGAGTCAGTCAAAGAAGGTGCCGATGCAGAGCGTGTCATTATGCAAATGGCTAAAAGTGGGGCAGATTTAATTTTCACTACCTCATTCGGCTTTATGAACCCTACCCTCAAGGTTGCCAAACGTTTTCCTAAAGTGACTTTTATGCATGCAACCGGCTACAAGCGTGCTAAAAATGTCGGCACCTACTTTGACCGAATTTATGAAGCGCGTTACCTTTCAGGGGTTATTGCCGGTCACATGAGCAAATCTGGTATCACAGGTTATATTGCGGCTTTCCCAATTCCTGAAGTGATCCGCGGTATTAATGCCTATACCCTTGGTTTTAGAAGCGTTAATCCAAAAGGCAAAGTGAAAGTCGTTTGGGTCAACAGCTGGTTTGATCCGGCCAAAGAGCGTGAAGCAGCAGATAGCTTGATTCGACAAGGCGCCGATATTATCACTCAGCACACCGACTCCCCAGGCCCTGTTCAAGGTGCAGAAGCCGCAGGTGTGTATGCTATCGGTTACCACTCAGATATGTCTGCCTATGGTAAAAAAGCCCACTTAACTGCACCTGTGCACTACTGGAATGATTTTTATGAAACGACCGTCAAACAAGTCATGGATGGCACATGGAAATCTAAAAATACCTGGGAAGGTTTTTCAGCCAACATGACACAACTTGCGCCATTAAACCCTGCCATTCCAGCGCCTGTTGTTGAAAAAGTCAGAGCGCTTGAAGCTAAAATTAAAGCTAAAACCTTCCACCCATTCACAGGCCCAATCAAATCCAGCGAAGGTAAGGTTCTTGCAGAAGAAGGCAGTGTGATCTCTGATAGCGATTTGCTAAAAATGAATGTTTACGTCGAAGGCGTTGAAGGCGAATTGCCGCATTAACTATCGACTGGATCTTATCAATAGCACTTCTTTTCTTGTTTATATTCATAAAAGAAGTGCATTTAAATAAAAAGAATATCATCTACCCCCACAATCTCCGCCCTTCCCTTGATACATAGAGCAAGCTCATCATATTGTACATTACACTTTTTCAAAGAAACTAAAATGATAATTTATTGACTAATAGTATCAAACTTAACTTTTAAAGCTCTGTAAGTTTTTACCCTACATGAAAGCGCTGTACATAAGCCTAACTATTTTTCTGGGCACAATCAGTAGTCATAATACATTTTCTGTCAACAAGAACCAGATTGATGCTTTGGTATCAAAAATATTTGAATCCAAAGCAATAGTAGAAACCATAGAAGCCATCTATGGCAGCAATGAAAATGGTATTACCACTGCTAAACATGATATAAAAATAATTCTTTCTGAAAACGAGCCGATCTGCCAACAAATTGCTGAAGTAAAAGAAATCTCCAGTGAAATTCAAGGGTCTTTACTAAGCTTAATTAGCGAGAAAAATTTAGACACTGCAACCATTGAAGATGATGTTTTTTGCAAGCCTCTTAAAGACCTTAAAATCAATTCACTTGGGAGACAAAGAAAATCTGCTTCATCCACATCTGATGATGAATTATCAGACAGTCAATAGAATAAAACTAAGGGATAGTGTTGATTAGAAAAGCTTACTGGTCGTTATCTACCTATATCTGTAGAAGCACCGGATGCTACTACTGAGTTCATCCTAAATCTGTCTGACTTTGTGATTTCTCAAATATCGGGATTGAATTGATTTAGATTAAGCATTCAAGGGGACGAATAATTCAATATGATAATTCGTATTTTTATAATATTACAATTAGTTTTTATAAACATTTCTTTTTCTCACGAAAAAGAATCTAGTAATTTTTTTTTAAACAAAACCACTTTTCTTGCTGCCGCTGGACTATCTGCCGCCGGACTATTAATTGCTGGGTCTTCTTGGGCTGCCTACTCCCTTGCCAAAAAGAAAGATCAAGGTATTCTAAATAATCACAATCCCGCACCTAAAGAAGCTGCTTCGGCAACTTCTTTCAACCACGAAAAAATGGGAGATTCTGACCTTTTGGAGGAGATAAAAGAAAGAGGGAAAAACATTAAAAATGATGAATCGCCTTTACGTCAGAAAAATTCTCCGGTAATTATTACTGATCTTGATAAGTCTCAACAGGCCATAACCACTGTTCAGCATGAAAAAAACATGGCTATTAGAAATAGGTTTATGGAATTTTTTAATCGTGAAAAAGAACAAACAAGTAGTCAAAGCGATGAACTTACAAGAAAAATACAAGACGTTGAAAGAGAGCGAGGTTTTTTTGATAACTTAACGGACACCCAGGTTAACTACATTATTGATTTTATGGACAATTGGAGTACGAAAGATTTGACCAGAGATGAAAAAAGGTATCGGATTGAGTCTCTTGGAATAAAAGACGTTCCAACGAAGGGAGCGATAAATTACCCGGGTGATGATTTTGTTCGTGCGCTACATGAAGCCAGAACGTTGTGATAGTCCCTTAATATAAACTCATAAGTAGAACATTTAGGGATTTGTATCTGCAAGCGATTGAAATAATAAGAGAAGATTCACGCCTCCTGATTGTAAACTGTCAGCGTCTAAACAAACAGAATGCTCTAGAAGCGAATATCTCGGTTGACCAAATCTATTAATTAAGGCCAAATACAACGTTTCAGCAAAGCTGCATTTTCTTCGCAAAGTGAACCTATAGCATCGCATCCATGAAAGATATTCCGCCAAACGCACTGCCCATCCGCATTGTTATCGTCACAATGTTTGAAACAAGTGTTACCGATGATATTCAACTTAGTGAACTCGATCGCTGGCGGGAACGTCAGCCATTAAATAAAACCTATCGCGCCCCTCATCTGCAACAGGACTATCACGTCAATGAAGATAAAGGGGTATTGTCTATATTGACCGGCTTAGGCACAGCAAAAGCGGCTTCTGCCATTATGGCATTAGGTCTTGATACCCGATTTGATTTAACCAAGGCCTACTGGATCATTGCCGGAATAGCAGGTTTTGATCCAGGCATTGCTTCTTTGGGCTCGGTGGCTATTGGCCGCTGGATTGTGTCAGGGGATCTTGCCTATGCCATTGACCCAAGAGAAATTCCAAACAACTGGTCAACCGGATACTTCCCTATTTTCAGCAAAGGGCCTTTTGATAAAGGCCATAATGAAAATAATGGTGAGGTATATAAACTCAATGAAAACTTGGCAAATTGGGCCATAGAAATCACCAAAGATATTTGCCTGATACAAGATTCTGATAGTAGCGAGCTTGGCAAGGCCTATGATGCCTACCCTCAAGCAAAAGAGCCACCATCCATTATTCAAGGCGATTGTTTATCGTCAATGACTTTTTTTCATGGGAAACACTTTACCGATTGGGCACAGCAATGGGTTAATTACTGGACAAAAGGCGATGGAATCTTTGTCGCCTCAGCGATGGAAGACGTTGGTATTTATCAGTCTCTAGAACAACTGGACACGCTAGGCAGGGCTGACTTATCTCGGCTTATCTTACTTCGATCTGCCAGTAATTTTACCTTACCGCCAAAAGGTATTTCACCCAGTGATTATCTCTGTGATGATGCGCATAATCATTTTTCAGGGACAACGATCGCACTGGAAAATGTCTACCGCGTGGGTAACCAGATATCAGAAAGCTTGATAGATAATTGGGGAACATACAAAAAAACACCACCTGTCAACCAATAATTGAACATGTATTTATTGGACGTTATTAGAAGAATTCACACCACTCCATGAACACATTCAATTAGTGAGCTGTGAACTATGTCTATATTTAATTGAACCAATAAAGTGAAATAGTATCTGCTTATACAATGAATAGTATTACGGATCTATCACCATGCGCTTTAACAATTTTTTTCTTCTGACTGTATTAGCCGCTAGCTGCACGCTGGCTACGAGAGATAGTCTTAAAGCTCCATATACAAATTTTCAGCCCGTTAAAAATCCAGATGGCAGTCGAGATATAAATAAAAGTTTTAATCGTCCCCATCCATATCGACTTCCCCTCCCGGGTCAACCTTTGCAACGAATGGAAAAACGGAGCGAGGGTCAGGGCACTCACTTTCCTCTTAATACAAGACAGAGTGTGCGGCAAGAGGATGCCGTCAGAAAGATGCTTGACTGGGAGACTCACTTTCCTCTTAGGGAAACCGAATTTAAAAATATATCATTACCCGATGAAAAGTCTCCAGATGGTAAGGCGCCTTTAGAAGTGATGCGAGAAAAAACACTAGAGATAGCTATCCAGACAGAACGGCAAGGTCATCTTAAAGAACTATTCAAATTGCTGAAACTATCTAAAGATCAAGAACAAGGAATAATCGTGGAATTCCAGAAAAAACCCAAGGTGACTATGGATAAATTCTATAAAACACTTAGTGATGCGAATATTTTGCAGATGGAAGAGCTACCTAAAGCAATCAATCATTTACCTAGGGTTTTAGAGAAAACTACCAAGAGTGACAACTTTCACCCTGCTGCATTATTGATTTTAAATCTTGCAAATGAATTACTCGCTGGATCAACTTAGGCGAAGCAATGATAAAAACCTAAAGCATCAAATCAGCAACCACCCGCAAAGCGGGTGGTATGATGAAAGCCCCTGGAAGGGGCTATATTACATCCCAGAAAATTGCATTTGCTCCTGTCGTTTCTCTTCCGCTTCTTGATTCCTAATATACTCTCTTATCATTTTCTCATCTAAACCAACGGTGCTAACACAGTAACCTCTCGCCCAAAAATGCCGCCCTGTAAAATTTCTTTTTACCTGCATGTAATCTCTAAAGATTCTTATTGCAGATTTGCCCTTTAAAAATCCAATTGTATGTGCAACGCTGTGTTTCGGCGGAACCATCAATAGCATATGTATATGATCATTCATTGCGTAGCCTTCGACTCATTCAACACCATACTGATGGCATAGCTGCCTTAGGGAAGCAGAAGATAAAAAGTTACCGTTTTTAGCAGACAGCGCCCCAGCA
>CAKMZU010000178.1 GCA_929200485.1 uncultured Gammaproteobacteria bacterium
ATACTGTATTTATAAACAGTATACTCGATAGTCAGAAGGAAGAGCAACCTTTGCCGAACCCCTCAAACAAATTGATGTCTTAACGCTTTTAATCACGAGGAGATTTTGTGAAACTCCCCCCTTACCCCGAATATCTTAAGGCTAAAGATCGTGTTCGCATTAAGCAAACAGCGAGAGAAGCGCTCATATCCTATAAACCCGATTTTTTTTCACTCTCTGAGCAAGAGCAAAATAAATTTCGCTTTGATCTGACCAGAGAAATGCCAACGTCTATTCAGGATTTTGTTATAAATAATTTGGCACTGGTATTTACCAAAGGTCCTGCACCCACCAAAGCAGATCTTTTTTTCAATTGGACAACTCAACTCATCCAAGGCGTGGGGTCTGACTGCTTTTATACAGAGATGTTCCGTGCAGTAGATAGCAACTGTAAGACGCTCTTTGATGTCGACTACCAGCATTTCACCTATCAAGTTTCGCGCGGATCTGACTATCACAACGATCGGTACACGTCTCTCAGGTGGCCAACTTCTGGCAAACTATTAATCAACGATTTGCATTATGCGGTGAAGCTAAGCTCAGTAAACTATCTAGCCTCCGATCAAGCCATGAGCATCGCTCAAGAATCAATAGAGTCGCTAATACCTCAGAAAAGCTATTGGGAAGAAACTGATGGCGGGCTCAGCTTAACAACAGACTATTTTGGTTTAGAAAAAGAAATCGACAAAATATGGGATAGGTATAAACAATTTATCAATGATTATCTCGTGGAGCTAGACCAGCAACTCAATGAAGACCCTTTGGCTGTCTATGTTGTCGAGCCTGAATTTAAATTCGATGATTACCCGCACATAGACCTTGTTTTTCATAGCCGGAAAACACTGGAAAATATACGGCTAAATCATTTTTATGACGACTGCAGAGAATTTGAAGCGGACAGTCAACCTTTAGAGAATTTAATCAAACGCATCGATAAACCTGTTAAAGAATTCATTCATGAAACTTACCAATCTATTTTTTCTAAAGTAGACCCTTTAAGAATTGAAAAAAATAAAGAGGGTTTTAAAAACTCCCCACCTGAAACGTCGACGGCCGATTTTATCAGGAATATAATTCGTCGTAAAAATAATGACTAATATCGTTACTTTGCCTGTATTGCATGCCTGTAATCATGAGGTCATACTCCAATTTAAAGTAAGCCTCTTTTTTTTACCCAAGAGAGTGTGATTTGATCAAAATCCTTCACAGGGATTGTCAGGTTAACCTTGACCTTATCTTCGTATTTTTCTATAGAAAAAGCTTCAGGCCCATCTATCTCAATCTCCACAGGATTAATATTTACATCATATTAGTCCTGTGGTTTCAGTGTAACAAACACTAACTCATTGAAAAATATAGAATCATAGTATGTCACACTTTTTTAGGTTTTCTAGTCTTTTTTAGTCTTAAAAACAGCGACATTCTTACTTTCTGCGATCGCCTTTAACTCTTCATTTTCATTGACCAGTGTTGCATTAATTGAGCTTAGTGTGTTGTTTTGGCAAGTAAGTTGAACAATCTTTTCTCGAAGCTCCCGATTTTTTTCCCTTTCCTTCTTTAGTGCTTGATTCTTCTCATCACGTTGAGCCTGGATATCTTTATTTACATTACCCCGAATACGCGAAAGAAGGTCTGGATAGAGCTTATGGATTAACGCACGGCTAACCCCTGCCTCTTCAGCGACTGACGCTACAGACATTTTACGATCTTCTTTTACAACCTTTGGCCTGCCTTTTTCGATGCGAATAATGGCTTGCCGTATCTTTCTATGGGTCTCTTCTCGGTCTTTCTTATGCATCACATTTGCATCTTGAGTTTTAGGCATCGCTACCCCCTTTATCTATACCACCAAAATCCGCAAGCAACCCCCTGGGTTGACTTACAGAGCCCGAGCTTAGTCGTGAGAAATTCAACTGATCACTCTACCTTTTTACATTTGAGGAAGCAGAGAAGACGACCTCAATCTTAAGAAACCCAATCTCTCTAGCATTTTTCACAGCAGCGTCTATCGATTTAAATAAACGTGGTGTATCGCCGCTACGTTGTGCGCCAATTAGTGTACTATCCGACTCTTTCTTTCCGGTAAGTAAAATATTATACCCACCATCAAACAAAGCTTCGATAACCTGCACCCCTTTGTAGTTTCCGGCGTTGAATCGAATTTTTGCCTCTTTTATTTGCACTTACAATCCCCTTGTCATATTTGAAATATGATTACTCATATCTTGAAAATGATTCCCTTTTTTGAGTGCGATTTTACAGAATAGCTGCCTCAACCTCTCAGCCTTATTTCATACCAACCTTGCAGCTTAAGCCTCAAGCATTACCACTCACCTTTGCTTTGATTTTTTCTATATCAGCACCCAGATCTGTGAGGACTTTCTCGCAACGACTCATGGCGCGTTTGATGGTTTTTTTACCTGAGTCGCCTACATCAGTTTCAATGTTTAACAATTCAATCTGCTGAACGTAAATAGCTTCCCACTTCTTCTCATTGGCTTCATCAATCACGCCTTTTTCGCAGTCGTCACACTGGCCACTGCCACATCCACCGGCATCGTTAGTACACCACGCAATACCTGTAGCACGTAAATTAATTTGCTCGCTGATTTGCCTAATCATATCCTGGCGATTTTTGTAAGTGCGGACAAGCTCATCTTTAGATCTTAAAGCCACTATCTTTCTGCCAAGGCCACCCGAGAGATTGGTATCAGGCTCCATCCAGTGACTGATAATGTCGGTGCGCTTATCCTCATAAGCAGCATAAATCTCATCAAATAGCTCCATATCCAGATTCTCATCCGAAGCGTATAATGCAGTCATGTCCAACGACCAGTGCTTGAAGTGATCGCGCAAGTACCGCAGGTCGCCTAGCTTATGATGTACAACGAATCTGGCAAAAGTTCTTCGAAACTGATGTGACGCAATATCCCAGCCCAACCCAAGATCATCAACAAGACCCTGTAAGCAATTATTGATCTGAGCTGATGAGAGTCCAGCTATCTGGTTTTCCTTATGCAGCACCTTGGATAATAGAACCTTTTGATCAATCGCCTCAAACTCGCCAATGCGCTTGCCATCGCCGTTGCGCCTGGCTTCTTCAAATTGCTGTTGTCTTTGTACTTCAAGGGGCGCTGTAATCCTTTCCAATACCTGTAGCGCATCAATGGTTAGCTTGGGGCATAGCCAATGCGTTTCGCCTTCATCGGTCTTTTCGCTTTTTGATGAGAGATAATAAAAACGCTCCCCGTCCTTTTCTTTACTAAACCATGTATCTCGTTTGATGTTAGCTAATTCATGGACGCGAATGCCTGTTGTTAGGAGAATTAGCCATATACAGCTATCACGCAGCTTGGTTATAGATCGGTTTAATTCGCCGTCAGTGCCATTAAAACCTCTCTCAAGCAATAGCGCATTGCGCTCCTTCCGCTGCCCTTTAGGGCTATTTGTTCTGTAAGTTAGCCCATTAACAGCCTCTCTATGCGTCAGAAGGGCATCGGCTGTTTGCAGCTGTGCTTCGGCATACTGCGTGACAGGCGCTAACACATCATCAGGGATGACTTTTGTTTTGGCTTTTTTAGCCCCCCTTTGTGTACCTCCTGACAGCGCACAGGCACTGGACTCAGGCCATGGGTGAGGAAAGGCCAGCGGAGTATCACGGAGCAGCGTTTGGCATTGCTCAACAACCAAGAATTTATGTGCTTTAGTGCCGGTGGATAATGGCTGACCTTTCCGCTTGCCCGTCAATCGAACGATAGCATTGACATATTCCACATACTGACGCGCCAGTAGGGGCGTTATACTCGCCAAGGATGTGATGTTTTGTTCAGCGAGCCAGTTAAGGAAAGATGCTAAATGCGAAAAAAGCCTCCTTATCGTTCCGCCGCTTTTGCTATCCTGAAGAGATGTTACGCCAAGCAAAAGTCGGGATATTACAACCTTAGCTTGATCTCGTAGGGGTATGCAATCTACACACTCAAAATTCAGGATGCGAAAAGATGCCTGGGTTCCACCTGGAAACCAGCTAGGCGATAACACCCACCTTGAATCTTCGTAACGCGACAATAGCGTATAAGAACCATTTTTATCTTGTGACGCTGTAATCAAGCCTTTTGGATTGTCTTCATGGCGCACAGTATCTCGCAAATGCTGCCTGGCTGTTAAAAATTCTTCTTTGGTTATAATCATCGCGCCATCCTTAGCATGTCTAGGTTTTTCCAATAGGGGTGAGGGGTTGACTGTGCTTTGTCGCGTGCCTGCGTTATGACTTCGGAATCAAACTGTGGTGCGATATTGTCATCAATGATGCGTATGATGTGACGAAGTAACTTTTTCCAGTTCTTAACACCGAAGGTGTCTCTTTCCCTTACTACCGCCCAGTAAAAGCTAAACAGTCGATAAAGATCGTCCTCCGTAACTACAAAGCTTTTGCAACGAAAGCAGCCCAATATTTCTGTGCAGATTGAGCCATCTTTAGGTGCAAGATGACCTTTAATAGTATCTTTGCATCCAGCAACAGGTGTGTTGGCTTTTGGTGAATATGCTATATTAGAATTCAGCAAATCATTAACCCGCGCCTCGCCCATAAACTTAAAGTCTTTCTCTGCATTCTCAGGCGCCTCCCAATAGTGCTGATTGGCCACTGAAACAGAGTGCTTACCCACTCTGGCAGCCACCAAAGGATCTTGTCCGCTGAGTTCCCAAATCCGATTCACAAAGGTTTTTCTCAAGCGACTCATATTCAGGCGCATAGGCTTGCCGTCATCATTAGTAAGACTATGGCGATCGATAAGTTTTTGCGTACTCTTTGCAAGCATGTCTTGTGATAACACGGAGGGCTTGACCTTATGATTTTGATTAAAGGCCACCAAAAGCCGAGAAGGATCTTTATAGAGGCTGCGAGGCATCTGGTTTCGGGAAATGATCATGTCGATGGTGTCTGCTACGCTCATTTTAACGGTGCGAAGGAGGGTAACGTCTTCAGATTTTTTAAGTGCAATTACCTGCGTAGCATTGCCTCGACGCTTGTAGGCAACAAGCAATCGCTTGTCGTCCATTAGCGGATGCGGCTGTAAGCAGTCGGCTGGTAACGTTAGCACAGGGGTTGGGTTCATCCCCGAAGAAAGGCCGATGGATAATACGCAAACGCTCAGATCATAAAGAGTTAAAGGTTGTTCCTCTGAATAAATACGCTTCATCTCACTGGCAAGTGCTTTGGCGACTTGCCGTTTTTCACGGCTTGTGAGCGAGGATTCGCCCTGATATTTTTTGTTGTTATTCGGGAAAGGATTTTTAGGAAATAGTGTATCTTTATCTGTATGCGCTAAGCGGCCCTGTGTAATGGCTGCCGAAAGCACTGATTTAGTGTTGTTGTAGTAACCTCTATGAGAAGTGCTTTTAAGATCAAGGCCCTTGAGGTGATGGATATATTGAGCCATCATATTTGGCGCTATATCCTCAACGACTAAATCACGCTGCAAAACAGCCTTTAGCTCAGTCAAAAATTGGAAAAAATTATTTAATCCCTGATAGCAATAGTTAGTGATGGTTGAAATAGCCAAACTTTGCTGTTGGGTCTTGATGCTTTCCTTGGCTAGGTGGCGTATTGTGTTTTCACATACCGACACTATAGGGTCAAAACCCTGACCATATTGAGGAGTAAAGTCGAAACTTCGCATAGTAGAAGGATTTTCAGGAAAAAGGACAGCATGGTTATTCGAGTCCTTTGCAATGATTTCCAGATCATTGTCATCTGCTGTTACGTCTATTTTTGTAGGGTTTTCGCTGGGTTCCGGCAAATCAACCGTAAAGATTTTCTTCTTCATATACTGCCTCCGTGCATAAATTTTCAATTTCCATTTCGTATTCTGTTCTCAGGTCGCATTCGATTTCATGTATGAAATGTAAGTATTTTTCCGTGGTTGTCACACTCGCATGCCCCAGCCTATCTCTCAGATAAAGCAGAGGATTAAAGAGTATCTTGTCACCTCGAACACGCCTTGCCTCGAGATCTCTAAGAGTATGCGTGGCGTATGTGTGGCGAAGCATGTGAGGATGAACTTCGAATGGCAACTTGAGATCATTAAGCAAAGTGTTAAACGCTCTGGAATTCGAAGAAAACGATCTTCCTCTGGCCGTGACAAATAACTTGTCAACTGACTCATGCTTGCCTGCTAGCCTTTGATTTCTTTCATGAAGACAATAATCCCAAAACTCAGCCATTAATGTGAGAGGGATATTTATGCTGCGCTCAACTGAGCCTTTTATCTCCATATCTTGAGGCTTCAAGGAAACGGCAATATGGCTTCTGGCTTTGATTTCTGCGGGGTTAACAACATATTTCAAAGGAAACGTTAGAATTTCTTCTTTTCGCAGCCCTGTCATCAGTCCCAGCCTTACCATCAATCGCAATGTAGGGTTTTTAATTGATATTAGTAGCTGCCGAATTTGATCGCCATTGAGTAGCTTAATCTTCGTTCTAGGCTGCTTTAACATCACATCAGGTCTAGCCTTCATGCCACCTGTTGTGTCGGTGTGAGCTAAGAATGCCTTTGGCTTTCTTACTATGACATTTTCAATTTCATAGGGTAAAGCGCCGCACCAACCACGAGAGACAGCGTATTGATAAAACTTTATCAGAAGCCTTAAACGCTGATTAACAGTTGATGCTGATAGATTGAAATGCTCAATCGAAGCATCTCGATAGATAGCTAAAATAGTTGAATCTTTGCGTGATTGAACGTTACGCCAGTCGAGATCATTCGCTTCACAGAAACTAAAAAAATCATACATATCACGCCCATAGCGTTCCCAGCTTTTCTTGCTTGCAACACTGCCACTCTTAAGGCAACGATTCTTCAAAAACTGAAGAACCTCATACTCCAGCGTCACGCCATCACCACGAAAGAGCAAAGGAAATCCCTCGTAAGCCTGACCATTAATCTTGAAGTCCTTTGTCGAAAAAACTAAGTGCATCGCCTTCTCCTGAATGCCCATTAACAATCCGTGGATATGTGCATTTATGGACAAAATTGCTTCGCAATTACGCTTACGCTTTGCCCACAACTACACATTCCCACCGATCCAACAACCTGTGCATTTGTGGAAAACGCTTAGCGCGTTTACACACAACTACACAAGGCTCCCGTCTCGCT
>CAKMZU010000179.1:0-4941 GCA_929200485.1 uncultured Gammaproteobacteria bacterium
TATCTAAAAATTCCTGAGAAAAGCAATGAGAGAGATAGAATAAATAAAAGAAACATGAAATAGGTGTTGTATTTTTTCATAACAAGGCTCGACTAGTACTCAAACCTGTTGATTCTTCTATTCAATTTTGGTTCAGTGAAACGGGATTTTTATGGATTATTTATGCGCATGAAGCGTATCCTGTTGTCTCAGCTTAAGATTTACCGAGTCTTCTCAAAGATCTTTCTCTGTCTTTTTGGCGTTTTTCGCCGGAAGGCTGTTTAGAATCTTTGTCTTGGTCTGACTTTCTTATCGATGATTTGGACGTGGGCTCTACCTTTCTTCCAGTTGTTGTCTGGCTCATTTGCAGAGGATCGGGTGACATTGGCTTTCCATCAGAACTTGAAAAACCAAATATATTACCGCGGAGTTGCCTAGTTTTGAGCTTGTTCGGCTTGTCTGTGCTAACTGAAGATGAAAAAGGGAGTTCATCCTCCTTGAAGTAGCGCATTTCTCCTACGACTTCTGAGTCCCCATCAAGGGAGCTGTTCTCTGAGCATTGGCCATGATACTGAGCTTTACTGTCTTTTTTAAAGCCTATTGATCCATTACGACTTGTCCATTCAATGCCGCCAAACTGCCGAGCTCCTTCATTTTTTAAGGTTTGTTCTGAAACGGTATCCCTTCGATCGATACAGACATTAATAGTTCGCTTTTGTTCACCTGCCCCTCGGACAAAATTAACTGAATTATTAGTGGGCTTTCCGTGAGTATCAGCGGTATTGAATGCGCTAATGGCCTTCCTCTGTGTGGATGATGATTGCACTTCTGCTTGTTTGTAACGGCTTTCACTGGTTAAGCCCAGTTCCAATCGGAGTTTTTCCTTGTTTTTTTCCAGATCTTCATAGGTTAAAGCATTGCAGGCAGAGGGTGATAAAAAGTGCCCATGGTAGTCTTCTGCAACGATACGCTGAAGGCTGAGGGATTTTTGTACTTGAGTGAGTATATCAATGTTTTCATCATCGCGTTCGCTATCTAAATCTAGCAGCATGTGATCAAACTCGCTTAATAGATCATTCTTAAATTCTGCTTGCGCTTTCTCAATGCGGTTGATTTTCTTTTCTGCTGCTGAGGTATACTCATTACCCTTAAAAAAAAGCAGGATAACTAATGAAGCATTATAAATGGGCTGGCTTCCACTTTTGGAAAATCCGCAAATAACCCTCCTGCTTTTATTTGGGTCTTTTTTTGGAGAGAATTCGGTTGCTTGGCCTGTTGTAGGAATCACAGTTTCAGATGACCTGTGAGTACCAATGGATTTAAGAAAGCTTGTTGGTACAAATCCATCGTCAAATGACTCTATACCTTCGCTCAGAATGCCTTCAGTTTTAGCTTTAAGTAATCCACTTTTTGAGTGTATATTTTTTTTAACCCAAAAAAAATGTTTTCCATTTTCATAAATAAAAATGTCAAAATCTTTTTTACTGTCGACGATTGAATTTTTTATTTTGTCGCTTGCCTTTAGTTCTCCTTCTCCTTCTATGGGAATGCAGAAATTGATAAAGGTGTCATTTGAATCAGTTTTTATTATTTTTGCTGCTATAGCATCATCAAAGACGGCAAGGCAAAGCATGGATTTGGAGAGGAGAAGGAAAAGAGAAATAAAAAAGATAGTAGTGCTTTGTTTTTTCATAGCAAGACTTGACTAGTGTTCAAGCCATGTTGATTGGTTTATTTTAGATTGGTTCAGTGAATTGGAGAATTTTTTTGGAGATTATTTATGCGCGCGAGGGGGAAGCCCAGTATGCTGCGTATGGAATCGGCGACCTTTGCGTTGTGATTTTTGAAACCCTTTGCGTGTGGGGAAAGGGATGAGGTGATGTTTTTTATTGCCAATTAAATCTTCACGGCCAAGATCAACTAATGTCTCTCGCAATAAATCCCAGTTTTTAGGGTCGTGATAGCGTAAAAAGGCTTTGTGCAATCGGCGCTGTCTTAACCCTCTCGCCGTTTTAACTTTTTCCCGGCCAATTTTTTTTAAGGGGTTTAATTCAGTGTGATACATGGTAGTGGCGTTAGCCATCGGAGATGGATAAAAAGTTTGCACTTGATCTGCACGAAAGCCATTACGCTTTAGCCAAAGTGCCAGATTCATCATGTCTTTATTCGATGTGCCGGGGTGGGCAGCAATAAAATAGGGGATTAAATATTGCTCTTTTCCGGCAGACTTTGAATATTTTTCGAACATCTTTTTAAAGGCATCATAAGTGCCAATGCCTGGCTTCATCATTTTAGATAAAGGATCATCTTCGGTATGTTCAGGGGCAATTTTTAGATAACCGCCGACATGGTGTGTGACAAGTTCTTCAACATATTCCGGTGTTCTTACGGCCAAGTCGTATCGAAGACCTGAGGCAATAAAGACTTTTTTAACACCTTCAACCGCACGCGCTTTTCGATAAAGGTTCACCAGTGGTTTTTGATCTGTGATTAAGTTTTTACAAATATTAGGATGAACGCAGGATAAACGGCGGCAGCTTTCTTCCGTTGGTTTGTCCTTGCAGGCCATCTGCCACATGTTAGCTGTGGGGCCGCCAAGGTCTGAAATAATTCCTGTAAAACTCGGGGAGGTTGATTTTATTTTTTCGACTTCTTTAATAATGGATTCTTCAGAGCGGTTTTGAATAATTCGGCCTTCATGCTCGGTAATCGAACAGAATGAACAACCGCCAAAACAGCCGCGCATGATATTTACGGAGTGTTTGATCATATCAAAGGCAGGTATTTTTACTTTACCATAGCTTGTATGAGGTAAACGCGTAAAAGGCAATTCAAATACCCAGTCCATCTCTTCAGTGGTTAGGGGGATGGGCGGTGGGTTGATCCAGACTTCTTTTTTATCTTGTTTTTGTACTAATACTCGCGCGTTGCCCGGGTTGGTTTCTAGATGAAATACCCTTGATGCATGTGCATAGAGGACTTTATCTTTTTTAACCTGTTGAAAGCTGGGTAAGCGGATATAGGTTTTATCTTTTTGGTTAAGATTGTGATTGTCAATGCCTACCAATTTGATTGGTTGAGGCTCATCGGCTTTTTCTTCTTTTTTGTCGCAGCTTGCACTGCTGGTATCTGTATAAGGGCTGATAATAGGATCAATAACTTTGGGCGTATCAAGCGTGGTTGAATCTATGGCCCGCCAGTCAGAAGGTAGCCCTTGTTTTACCAAAACAGTCCCACGGATATCCTGAATATCTTTTGCGTTTTCACCTCTTGATAAACGATGAGCAATTTCAATAATGCCGCGCTCAGCATTGCCGTAGACTAATAAATCAGCTTTCGCATCAACAATGGCGCTTCGGCGAACCTTATCACTCCAATAATCGTAGTGTGCAATGCGGCGAAGGCTGGCTTCAATGCCGCCTATGATGATAGGCACGTCTTTATAGGCTTCCCTACAGCGCTGGGAGTAAACCAATACCGCACGATCTGGGCGTTTCCCTGCAACACCTTCAGGTGTATAAGCATCATCGTGTCGGAGCTTAAGGTCGGCTGTATAATGGTTGATCATTGAATCCATGTTGCCTGCAGATACCCCGAAAAATAGATTGGGTTTGCCAAGCTTCATAAAATCTTCAGGGCTTTGCCAGTCGGGTTGCGCAATAATCCCCACCCGAAAACCTTGTGCCTCAAGTGCTCGACCAATCACTGCCATACCAAAGCTTGGGTGATCCACATAAGCATCACCGCAAACGATAATAATATCGCAGCTATCCCAGCCAAGACTATCCATCTCTTCACGAGACATGGGTAATTCAGGCGCAGGCAGCAGGCATTCAGCCCAGTATTTGCGGTAATCGAAGATGTTGGGAGTGTTGGACATTTAATGGATGTTGCTTTTGTTGGGTGTTAAGCGGGCGAATTGCCAAAGATTATACCTAAAATATCTGAAGTCTGCATTTACAATATTGCACCCAAAGAGAACTAAATTGAGAAACTTCGATCGAAATGCTTTTTGTCAATTGTGAAGAACTGAAATATGTCATTTTTGTGCATAGCTAGATTTACATGCTCTTTTCGTTTTTTCGTTTTTTTTTATCTCTGATCATTACTAGATGCTCTTATGCTATACATGAAATTGAAAAGGGATTTTATCAACATACTTTTGATGATGGCGCTTGGAGCTTTAATCTTGTTAAAACCTCTGGAGTCGAAAACCAAGGTATAAAAAGGGCTTTTGTTAAAGCTTACACAATGAATTCAAATACATACTTTCATAAAGTGATGCCAAATGCACCATACACCGTGGGAGAAGATGGGTATCCAACGGATCGTAACTTTACTCAGCAATGGCGAAGTGACTTGACGAAAATGTCGTCTGACAAAGTCTGGCCTATATATAAGGCGGTAAGGAATGCTACAGCTTTGTTTGTTGAGAGGTTGAATGGTGAACATTTTCCAATACTTCATGATGTATGGGTTGCCTTTGTTACGGATCAGCAGATTGCTAGTAGTTCGGAAATAAATGAAGATTGGGTGCGAAATAATACAGAAATGGTTGTGAGTGTAAATGCACGTAAAGGTTTTCCATTGTTTAGCCATATGGGGATAGTACGAAACGCCAGCTATACTGGCGAGAAGCATAAAAAAATTTCTATCCAGTTGCATGGTTTTGCTGCGAAGGCTTGCATGAGCATATATGGAAAGGAATTAAAGTATATGGCAAATGCGCCCCATCCTGATTATTTAAAGCTGCTAGAAAAACATTTTTTGGGAAATATAAAAAATGACGTTATTACTCAAGAGCCTTTTTGGAACACCTATATAGAGGTTAGAGATAAAGAGGACAAAACGATATTCAAAGGGCCTAATGTATTAGGCGAATCCTATACTTTTGCTGTTAAAATTATGTCGCTGGCAGAGGCAATGTTGGAGTGACTTTTCTATTGTAAGGGAAGCAGAAGA
>CAKMZU010000179.1:4951-7180 GCA_929200485.1 uncultured Gammaproteobacteria bacterium
CCCTTTCTAATAATTAAAGGCACTAGAAGAACATTCGTTGGAAAATATAAAAAATGACGTTATTACTGAAGAGGAGCCTATTTGGGAGGAATCTATAGAGGTTAGAGATAAAGAGGGTAAAACGATATTCAAAGGGCCTAATGTAATAGGCTTAGGCTATGATTTTGCTGTTGAAATTATGTCGCTGGCGGCGAAAATGTTGAAGTGACTTTTCTATTGTAAAGCCACATTTTAGGGTTAAATTGTAGCTTCTGTTTCAGTTTTTTCTTCAATGGTATCAAATAGCTCTCTGAACTGGTCAGTGAGCTTATGGCTTGGTGCAAAATAAGGTAAAGGTTTTTGCCATTTGTGAGACTCCTTCATTTTGATTGACGAAGAAAGGTAGCTATCCAAAATCGGCAGGTCTTCGCTTTTTAGCTCATTAATTAACTCAGTTGGCAGATTTGCCTGGCTGTTGAACTGGTTAACCACAATGCCGTCAATGCTGAGTTTGGGGTTATGGTCTTCCTGTAACTCAACGATATTGTTCAATAAATTATACAATGCCGATTTTGAGAAGGTGTCACAATCAAAAGGAATCACCACAGATTCAGCAGCGATAAGTGCTGACTTGCTGTAAAAGTTTAAATTGGGTGGGGTGTCGATATAGATGCGGTCGTATATGGCTGAAAGCTCTTCGAGTGCATCACGTAATTTGTAAATCTTATATTTACTTTCTAACTCTTTTTCCATTGTCTCCAATGCAGGGTTGGATGGCATTAGATCAAGATTTTCGAAAGGTGTTGAAGTGATAAAAGATTCAATAGGTTTCTTTTGTGTGAAAAAACCGCCGGAGGACTGTTTGAATAGTTCAGCAACAGAACCTTCTAAAGAAGCACGATTCTTGTCGTTATGAGAGTCAAAGCCTAAGTAATAACTGGAGTTGCCTTGGATGTCCAGATCAACCAATAGGGTTTTGTATCCTATGGATGCACTGACGGCTGCTAAATTGCAGCTGATACTCGATTTACCAACCCCACCTTTTTGATTAAAGATGACTCGACGCATAACAACACTCCCTTTACTTCAACATCCAGCACAGTGTAAGACTAAACTGGTGTCGAGGCAAAAAAAATCGTTAGTAATTAGCCAATTTTTCTTAGATAGTCTTTATGGTCGGAATAATAATAATTGAGTTGCTCAATAATAAAATTACCATCACGGGTATTAATGATGGATTTTGTTAGGGTAGGTGGCTCTTCAAAATCTTTTACCAGAGCATCAGCGCTTTCAATAGAGATGCCATCAGCGCGTTGCATAAGTCGTTGATGGATGATGTCTTGAGAGGCGTCGACCCAGACCAGCTCCATGCCTGGGATTTCGCGAGTGAGGTAGTCACGGTGTTTTTGTTTGTAAGCGCCTTGAGTGATAATGACTTGTTCATGATGTTTGATGAGTTGGCGAATTTTTTTAACAATGATTTCGAAAAAGGTCATGCGCATCTGGTCGGTAAAGGGTTCCTTCAGTGCTAATGCCTCTTTCATCTCTTGGGTTATATCTTCATCAGCATGGTAGACATAGCTGTCTTTATTGTATGCACCAATGATGTCACCAACATAAGATTTACCGGCGCCTGACATGCCAAAAAAGAAAATGACACGAGGTGCAAGGCTCATATCCAGCGGCAATGTAATGTTTTTATCATGGTGAGGCATGCAATAACGCCTTAATCCAAGCGATTGAAACCGGTATTGTAAGCATTTAATTTTGGCTTATCTAGTCTAGCTGTTAAATCAATAGGTTATAAGTCGGTGTGGGTAGGCGAAAATTTAGCCAGAGAGTTAGTCGTATACTGATTGCTTGATAGCTTCTTCTATCCTGTTTGTGCCTGCTGCTGCGTCTTGAGCATAATGCGCTTTTCGAATCTCGAACCCGAGGTATCGATGAGATTTTCCTGACTTCGCAGTGAAAGTGAAATCATTTATGTTTAGCTGATCGTTGTTAAGCTTGCGATTAGTGTTTTCTAATGTTTCAACAAGAGCGTCTTCATCTAGCCTGAGAACCCCTTTACATTTGTCAAAGTTGATGGAGTAATAGCCTGTGTTGATGTGGGTTTTATCTTTTAGATAGCTGTAAAGTTTCCATTCTTCTTCTGAATAGTCTTGTTGATTTACGGATGAGTGGAGTTCTCCCCACTCCTGTTCCTGTTTGAGTCTAAGGTTCTCAGGAGGTGATCTAGTCAGTTGATTG
>CAKMZU010000180.1:0-358 GCA_929200485.1 uncultured Gammaproteobacteria bacterium
ATGGAGAAGGTGTAATTATTGGTATTGGACTATCAGTCATTTGGGTTTTCTCATCATTCTTTTAATTAAGCTGGATGTTGGTATGAACGCTATAAAAAATCTTTGTTTGGTCATGTTATTACTGTTTTCTCAGATGAGTTTTTCTATGGAGTATCAAATTTTTTTCTTCACGGTATTGAATATTTTGAAAACTAATAGATATGACACCGCTGGATTGTATAACCCAGAATTTACACAAACTTTTTATAGAAATAATCATATAGACTCTCAGGGATTTTCAGAGGATTCACAAGACAAATTTATAAATGAGTATTTAACTTATCAAGAAAACCAAAAGCCTCAAAAATCTACTCAGAGG
>CAKMZU010000180.1:368-2121 GCA_929200485.1 uncultured Gammaproteobacteria bacterium
GTCTTCCACTGATTCTGGTATTTCATTGAGTTTTGATATTGAAGAAAATGATCAATCATTTTTATCTGAGCCTTCTTTTAATAATCCAATTGCCGATATTACCCAAAGTAAAAATGATAATGTGTACACTTCTGGTCAATATCGAAAGCCGGATTTAACGCCAATAACTATACATTCTTTAAGCGTTAATAATCGCTAGCTAACCACATAGCGTCAGCGAAATTTAGCGATTGGATTTACAATCTTTCCTGCGAATTGCAAGCTGCCGGCGGGGTCTGTCAAATCCACCATTTGTTTGTTGTTGCCTAGTTGTAATCGATTAAGGCACGAATGATCAAAAGCATCGATAAATAAATCATGTTGTTTAAATAATGGAGCAATATCTGGATTTACCTGCTGGAATGCGTTGATATGATTGGCCACTGCCTGCCAAAAGTATTGATCGCTAAATGCCATGTGTTGATAAAGAATGACCGATATAAATCGGAAGAAATCATCAAATACATCTGTAAAGATCGATAGTAATTCCTGATCTGCTGGCAGTGTGATGGCAATGCGTTTAACAGCTTCTGGTAACCCGTCAGGGTTGACATTTAATAGGCAGACTTCTTCACCGATGTCTTTCATAAAGGCTTTAACTGGGACATGATTATCAAAGACAAGAATCAAATTTTCACCATGCGGCATAAACACCAGTTTGTGCCGGTAAAAACAATGCAGTAAAGGTGTTAGATACACTGAGAAATAGGATTCTAACCATCTCTCTATACCTAGCCCTGAAGCATTAATAATCTCAGGTAACAGTGCCTTGCCATCAAAGTCGACCTGCAGTAGCGATGCCATGGTTTTTAATTGTTGATGCGATTCAATCTGATTGAGCGGATTCTCTCGGTACAGACAGGCAAGCATTTTTCTAAAAGAGGCATCTTTAAGTTCGCCTTGATTAAATGTCGGTTGGCGATACCCGAGGGCTGCGTCTTCTTTAAGAATGGCAAAAGGAAGCCGGCTAATAACAGGGTCATTGGCTAAGAGTTGATTAATATAATCGTTGATGGCAGGGGTAACCGCCATATAGTCTGCACTGAGCCCACGCACAAAGCCCATGTTGGTGATAGAAAGCGCCACTTTAATATAGCGTTTACCGTAGTGGCTTTGATTAAAAAAGGTGCGAATCGATTGCTGTGGCTGGAATTTATCTGTACTTTCGCCCAAATAAATCAATGACTGATCAACTAAATCTTCGGTGTAGAGTTGCTGAATTTTATTCGTCCATTGCCATGGGTGAACAGGCAAATAATAATAGGCATCCGGATTTACCCCTTGTGATGTCAGGCTTCTTTCAAAGCGATCTCGATCGGTTGCATCTAGTTCAGATTCAATCAATGACTCATAAGTTAAGCTGTCACCTAAGCTGACATCGCATCGTGATTTGTGAGCGGCTAACCAGAATAATGGCAGAGGTTTTGCTGCCTCTGGGCTGTATTCAAGATAATCGTTGGTGTCAAAACCCATTCGGCCACTGTTCGCTATAAAAATCGGGTGCCCCTCAATCATGGCTTTTTCAACGGTTTGAAAATCAGCGTTTAAAAGATCGCAACTTTTATGACCTTGTTGATATTTGTAGAGCAAGCTATAAACGCTGCTGTTTATTTCTTCAAGGTAGTCTGCGAGCTGTTTGCCTTTTAAGCCTAATATTTCAGAAAAATCCAAAATAAAATGAGTAATGGCCAGATTTAGTTGATCGCCTTTTGCG
>CAKMZU010000180.1:2131-7111 GCA_929200485.1 uncultured Gammaproteobacteria bacterium
GTTCAAGGGCGATCTCTTCGCCGGTGAAAAAATAAGAGATGCCGGATGACTCAATGGCTATTTCATAACGTCGGCTGCTGATACGTTTGGTGTTGAGGATTCGTTCATGTAAAAACTCGGTTAATCCTTTTTTAACCAAATGACGGTTAATTTTTGTAAAACCTTCATGGTCGGTTAGGTCAACGGGTTGATTTTCTTTAGAGGTTTGTTGAGTGTTGATTGCAAATTCAAACTGTGTTTTATCGCAGATGCCTAAGTAAGCCACTTTGTTATCTAATTGAATACGCTTTTGATGATGAAAACCAAATTCACTATTTAGCTTATGAATTTTTTCATTATTAACATCCGGCTCAACTAGTATCCGTTTAACGTTTTTCTCGTCAAATAAGAATCGTAATGACTCACCAAAAACATGTTTGCCGAAGCCATTAATCGGTGTTTCGTTAGGCGCCAATAAAATATGGAAACCTACATCGCCATCCTCAATCGTGGTGTGGTGTGTGAGGGGTGACTGATTCGGGTCGTAGGTTTCCATAAAGCATGCGGGAGAATCTCCCATGTAACCAAAATAACACTCAGTATGGCCGTCAGTTAATAATGCCTGATATTCGTCTTTGATTTCTTCAATGGCTTTGTCAGTCATGCCCCAGTATTTTGCATAGGGTTGTGTTATCCATGAGTGAAAAAGTGCCAGATCTTCATCCAAAGAAAAGGGTTTAAATAGTAGAGGCGCAAGATTTGGGGTATTCATGAGGCAACTCCCTGAATGCTTGGTGACGATTTACGCAGTAAAAAACAGGTGAGGGCAAACGCCATCACAAAGCCCACTCCTGCCATGAAAAATGGGGCTTGCAGGCTTATATTGGCCACTAATGCTGCAGAGGCAAATGAGGCTGCAATTAAACCGATGTTCTGGCTAACATGCAGCGTGGCAAAATGTTCACCAAACTCCGTTTTGGGGCTGGCTTCAAACAATATTAACTCCAATCGAACGGTCATTTGGTAGAGCGCCCATGCATAGCATATCCGGCCGATAACAACCGAAGCTATAAATTCCTGGCCTTGTAAAATAGCGGCACAAATAGCTATCGCCATGGCTAGCATTAAATGCTGTTGATGTGTCAGGCTTTGTTTTTTGATATGTTCGAGCAATAAAATACCTACAGCGCCCAATGCGGGAATGGCGTAGATCAATGCGGTTAACAAGGGGCTATTCCAATCACTAATGGCTTGCCAGTGTTGGGTGAAAAATGGGCGAATTAAAAACGCACTGAAGTAGACAACAACGGAGATAGAACAAAGTTTAATGAGCAAGGGAAAGCTATTGGGTCTTTTCTTATCAGAACGCTTATCTTCATCGAGGGCTCTGTCTTTCATATCCACGGCATTTTTAAGTATCAAGCAGATGATCACCTGAAGCACATCCGCTGAAGCCATCAAAAGATAGGCTGCTTTTGCCGTGAATGTACTCAACCAAATGCTGCCGAGAAAAGCGCCGCCGATGCCGCCAATATGCATAAGGACTGAGAACAAGCCAATGAGTCCCAAATGGTTGTCACGAGATTCCAGTCGTAAGACAAAAGGATAGATCAGCAAATAACTGGCTTTGAATGCCAACATCACTTGAGAGGCTGTCCAGACCAGCCATAAGTCAGTAATAAAATAACAGCTAATGCCAAGAGCAGCGGCAGCGAGTTGTGTGACAATCCATAAATCCAACTCATGAATACTCTTGGCAACCTTGGCCCATATTGGCAAAAACACCATGATGGTGACACAGCTTGATGCCAGATAAGCGCCGGTAATCCAAGGCGCAGTCGCATCAAATGCGGAGGCAAAAAACTTGGGATAAAAAGGCAGCAGCAAGGTATCCACAGTGACAGATACCAGTGTTAATAAAATGAGCGAAATCTTGATCATGCGCAGAACTTCCTGGCATCAAAGGTCTGGAAGGCAATGTGCTTTTCAACAGGATAAAACGCAAACCCCAGTAACTGATTAATAATGATGCTGTTTCGGTAACAGGCCATACCAAGGTCGGGTGCGGTAAATCCATGAGTATGGAGTTCTGCATTTTGAACAAAAATAGTTTCATCGGTATCAATGCTATATTCCCGGCTAACTTGATAGCGATTTTGTTCATCTCGCAAAATCAAATGATCGATCTTTGTTAAGAAAGCAGGTGGCTTATAGCTAAACCCAGTCGCAAAAATAACCGCTTGGGTATTTATGCTAAATGTTTGATCCTGTTCGTGCTGAGTCAGATTTAAGTTAAATCCCATCTCAGAAGATTCAATCGAATCAATGCTAGTGTTAGTGATAAGGTCAGTCGTCAGTTTCTTATCTAGTGACTTAACATAGAGATCATCATAAATCGCGTTAATTAAATCCGTATTGATGCCTTTATAAAGTCCTTTTTGTGCTTTATTTAGCTCATTACGCTTTGTGTTTGGTAGATTATAAAAATAATCAATATAGTCAGGTGATGTCATCTCAAGCGTTAGCTTGCTGTATTCGAGTGGGAAAAAACGCGGCGATCGCGTTACCCAGTTGAGTTGATACCGATCAACATCCTGCAAAAGGTCATGATAAATCTCTGCGGCTGATTGCCCGCTACCTATAATGGTGATGGATTGTTTCGATTGTACCTTCTCTTTATGATCAAGATATTCCAGCGCATGGAAACAATTTTCCTTGTCTTCTTCTTTGACAGAAACAGGAATATAAGGCGCGGGCCCTGTGCCTAAAACCAGTTTTTTGGTGTAGTAAATATCTTCTTTGCCATGATGTTGAACTCTGAGAGCATAAATATCCTGCTCGGTATCATGTTCAATTTCTGTCACCTTGCTTGAAAAGTGGCAGTTGTCGAGCTGGCTTAATACCCACTGACAGTATTGGTTATATTCTTTTCGCATCAGGAAAAAATCTTCACGAATATAAAATTGATACAGACGCCCTTTTTGTTTCGCATAATTTAAAAAACTCAAAGGGTGAGTCGGGTCAGCAAGGGTGACAAGATCTGCCATAAAAGGCGTTTGCAGATGCGCGGATTCGAGCATCAACCCCGGGTGCCAGTTAAATTCCTCTTTTTGATCAAAGAAAAGGCCATTTAAATCCTGAATGCTGCTCGTTAAAGCGGCAAGCGAAAGATTGAATGGTCCAAGTCCTATAGCAATGAAATCGTAGGTCTTAATCATGCGACAGCTTCCTTGTGCGAGTGTGCTGCAAAAACTGCTTCGCCTTTATTGATAATGGCTTTTGCAATGGTTTGTAGATGATCGATGGTTGTATCGGGGTTTAGGAAGGTACATTTAAGATATTGAACCCCTTGATATTTAGTTGCAGCGATCATCACTTCGCCTTCAGCCACTAATTGCTCACGAAGCTGATAGTTACCTTCATTAAGTTCGTCAATCGAAAGTGTACAAAAATTTAATGGCAGATAGCGAAATACCACTGTACTTAAATCGCCCTTGGGCAATACGTCAAACAAAGGCTGCGTTCGAAAACAATCGGCAGCCATTGATGCAACCTTGCAAACTTGATCAAAGGCATCCCCAATGGCAGTTTGACCAACTACAAGTAGCGTCATATAAAGTTTCAGGGCATCAAATCGTCGTGTCGTTTGCAGGCTTTTGTCTACTAAATTGATGGTCTGATCATCACTGTGTCTCAGCGGATTTAAATAATCTGCATGATAGGTGACATATGTAAAGTTGGATTCGTCTTTAAGCAGGAAAGCACTGCAGGCAACCGGTTGGAAATAACTTTTATGAAAATCGACCGTGACAGAATCCGCAAGCTCTATACCACTGAGTTTGTCTCGTCCAGTTGTGGATAGTAAAAGTGCGCCACCGTATGCGGCATCAACATGGAACCAAAGACCTTGGGATTTTGCGATCGTATTGATTTCGTTTAATGAATCAATGCTGCCAAAATCGGTTGTACCTGCTGTGGCAACCACAGCGATGGGGATTTTCCCTTCGTGTTTGGCGTTAGCAATGGCAAAGCTTAAGGCCTCAAGCTTCATTCGATATTTATTGTCTGTGGGTACAGTAATGACAGACTGATAACCTAGGCCACAAAGCGCAGCTGATTTTTGAATACTAAAATGACTTAACTCTGAGCAAAAAATAACAAATCGATTAGCGCAGCTGGGCAATCCTTGTGTTTTAGTGGAGTGGTTTAGTCGCTTGTCGCAAAAACTGTCCCGAGCGAGCATGACCGCCATAAGATTTGATTGAGAGCCACCCGAAGTAAAGACGCCATCAGAATGTTTATCAAACTGGCATAAATCTAACGCCCAATCGATAACCCGTTGTTCAATCAAGGTTGCGCCAGCGCTTTGATCCCATGATTCGACAGCGGTATTAAAGGTGGTGGCTAGCAGTTCAGCAGCAATAGCAATATCAGCAATAGGGCAGTTAAGGTGTGCTGCATAAAGTGGGTCATTAAAATGAACCAGGTTATCTAACCAAAGGGATTTTAATTGTTTGAATGCGTTATCTGTCGTGTTTAATGGTTTATTCAGTGATGTTTCATATGCAAACTCTTTAAGCTTTACAGGCGATAGTCCAGAAAATGGCTGGTGAGAATCATTAAGGCATTCATGGATTAATGCTTTTGCTTGGTCTATGAGAGGGAGTAAACCAGATGCATCTTTGTGATTGAATAGCCAATTCGTCCTTGGGTTGAGGCTATTATTTGCTCCATTTTCAACGCTTCTATTTTCAACAATTGAGTGCGGCATAGGGCTTTGCTTTTGTTATTTTATTCGGATAACGCTTAGGGCGTGGATTCTATGATATGCAATTACTAAAGTAAATACAAATAATAACCATTACCATTAGTATTATACTGGATGTCTGTATTCAGTTGCCAAAATAAGAAAACCAACCCGAAAGTCTTGTATCATCTTGACTTAATCAGAGCCCACTTAAGGGCACCTCTAAAAATTGCTTTTGGCTTCTGTCAAAAAAG
>CAKMZU010000181.1 GCA_929200485.1 uncultured Gammaproteobacteria bacterium
AAACACCACAGGAGAGATTAATAATGCTCCCAGTGTTCGCTATATAGTATATCAATAATTATTACGCTGGTAGCTAGAATCAAGCTGCCCAGCCTATAAAGCCACATCATTTGTTTAATTTTTTATGGAGCCTTTGCAGTGAAGGAGATAAAAATTAACAATAAAATGTATGTTTTATTGGTTGATAACAACATTGATAACTTTACGGTAGCTGAGCTTCACTCTCAGTATCTCAGGTTAGGTTTATCTAAAAAGGACGGTAAAGACCGTCAATTTCTATATCGTCAGTTATTCTCTCTTGAGGATCGTGGCCTGTTGAGTAAACAGGGAGAGAGCTATTCGCGGCAAATGACCTACAGCAAAACAGTGTTGTTCCAATCATCAACCTTGCTCCCAAAAAAAGGCCCCTATCAGCCGTCGCTACCCGAAAAGGAACTGCTCTCGCAATTGCCGCCATTAGCCACTCTTAAGCGAGAGCTTGTGCAAACCTATACACGGTTTGCCTTATGCCGGGATGAATCCAAGGAATATAAACGGCTGATGATTCAATACCCTAGCATGACCCAATATTTCAAAGAGCATTATCAACAATCGCACGAAAACGCATTTAGTTTGATGGCAAAAATTAATGCCTTAAAAACCTTTATCCAGGAGTATCCGAGTAATGATCAACCGCTTTCGTAAATGGCAAAAGCTTTGTTTAAAGCAGTTAGCAGCCACATTTAAAAAAGGCGATAAACACTTCTTTTGTTTAGCCGCGACGGCAACGGGTAAAACACTGCTATCCGCCGAATTCGCTCGTCGTCTAATTGATAAAGACGAGATAGACACCGTATTGGTATTTTGTCCTTCTCTAGAAATACAAAAAGGCATCCAACAGACCTTTAGTAAGCAGCTTCGTGCACCTTTTGATGGTGGGTTGCGTGCGAAAGGCCGTGTGATGACCTACCAAGCTATGCTATTTCAATCAGAAGCGTTTTGGGATGTGCTGACTAATCACCGAGTGCTTGTCATATTTGATGAGATACATCATTGTGCTGGAACGCAATATTCCAAAACCAACTCGTGGGGTAATCAGATTCTTAATCTGATCGCTGGCAACGCTCGTTTTGTTTTATGTTTATCAGGCACCCCTTGGCGATCGGATCAATTACCGATAGCGACAGCGCTTTATCATAGTAATACCAAGATCCAATGCGATTATACCTATGGCCTAACGGACGCTGTAAAAGATGGCGTGTGCCGTGTCCCTAATGTTACCTTAATTGATAACGCACAAATTAACGTAACTATGTATAAAGAAGGTAAAAAAACTTTTGATAGTATCGCTGATGCATTGATTAATTCTGATCTTAAATATACCGACATCCTCAATAATCTGGCAGCGCAGCGTTACATACTTAAACGTGGAATCGAAAAGCTCAACACGTTTCGCGCGGATGATCCAAAAGCCGGTGGTCTTGTTGTCGCAAGCTCTGTAATCCATGCGGTTCAATTGGCTGAGCTATTACAATACGAGTTTCACCAAAGCGTTTCTGTTGTTAGTTATTTACACCCGAATTCATCCGGCAATATTGATGCATTTAAAACATCAAATACACGATGGGTAGTTAGTGTTGGCATGATCTCAGAAGGTACTGATATACCTCGTTTACAGGTCTGTTGTTTTCTAAGCAGTATTTTAACGGAGATGAATTATCGACAGGTTCTTGGCCGAATACTCCGTAAAACCAAGGCTCCGTCTGTCAGTGAGACAGCTTGGATGTTTACTTTTGCAGAGCCCACTTTGGTTAGGCATGCCAAACAACTCAGTATCGATATTCCTGATACCGTCGTTAATTTCGAAAGTATGCAAGCAGAAACTACTGATAAAGCAGCACATAACTACCCTAATGGTTCAGATGAAACAGGTGTCGGAGGCGATTCTGGATCTGGCAATAATCTCGACCTTAATTTCGATTTGAGTGAATTGGATGAAAACCCGAACGCAAAAGAATCCGGTGATGATAACGTTATAGCCATGCCTGAATCTGAGGTTAGTGATATACCAGAAGAAGAACAGGACGAATGCCTAAAAAAGTTTCAAATGAAAGAACAACACTTTTTTGAAGAACTCGTCGAACTATGTGATTACGAGGACATTGCCCATGGATAAGCATGAATACACCAATCCTCACATGCGATCTATTACAGGCATCATTTCGTCTTGGGCTGTTGTTACCTTCACGTTTGAAGGAGAAATAATCGCCCATGAACATGCCAAACAGGGGGTCACGTTTCTTTTAGGCGATGTGGATATTGACTATAACGATCGCTTCCCACCAGGCAGTTACATAAAAACCAGCTTGGTACGCCATTTTAATAAAACAGACTTTACTGTAATAACCAGAAATTCCTGTTATCAGCTCAACGGTAACTTATTCTATTTATAATTGTTTTTTAGAAAAGACATGCTTTACATTATTTTTGTTCGATCTAAATCAAGCTTGTTCTTCAATGCCGTTTTACCGTCTGCTATCAAACCACGATGCGCACAAAACAGCGTGTCAAAATCTAAAGCAATGGCCGTTTGCAAACTTTGAACTTGCTGAGCGACACTTTCCTCCCGGTGCGCATAACGCACTTGGCTTGAAACATAGAGATCGCCTGAGAATAACCAGCCTTCATTTGGTTCATAAAGGGTTGTCATATCATCAGAATGACCTGGCATATGCAGTGCTTTGAGCATTAAGCCATTTTCTAAAGACAAGTCATCAGGATATGACTTCGCATCAGCAAAAGAAATCTGCCCAAAAATCATCTTGCTGGAAAGGTTCAAACGAAACCCATTGGCAATCTTTTCATGATTGTTTTGGTGACTATGAATCACTGAATTAAAACATTCCTGGATATGACCACAATTACCACTGTGATCTTCATGGTAATGCGTAAGTAAGGCTTGACGCACTTGCCGTTCTTCTAGAAACCGCTGAACCGTTTTCCATTCCTTCGTTGGCCCTGTATCAATGATAGTATCCCCTAATCGATAGACAATACAGGTTGTATTTATCCGATAATTGCCGCTTCTATCGGTCTGACCAACGCGAATACCTTCAACAACGGGGTGTTCAATCTTGTGAATGACTGGCATGAAAGATTCACTCAAAAAAGAGTGATTATATCAGTGATTAATACCCTGAGTACGAAGGGGTACCTCAAAATTAGAATGTATCTGCTTAGGTAACAAAGCAATTGAATTACTCTTTAACGATTTACGCGTTAAACGCAAATGCTCACGATAAAAATCGTCTCGCAAGGCATAGATTACTTTGAACTTTTTCAATGGTCATCATGTCCACTATGGAGTTATAGAGGTTCACTTGGCTACAGCATGACGAAGATAATACTTCTTTTTTTTATACTTTACTCGCACAGTTCACTGCCCCATAACAAACTCACAGAGGTTTTCAGCTCCGAAATACCTGCAAAGATAACTTACAAGACCTATAATGACACTATTGATAAAACTAAAAAGTATTACCAAATTGAAGAAATTGTTGCCGCAGGTGATAATGAAGTAAATAAGATTTTTGATTATTGCTATAGATACGTAAGGTCTAAGTATCGGAAAGATCCTACTGGTTACTGGTATTTACTTAATGATAGATCGGAAGATAAATTCTTCGCACTTTTCTATTTTTTATATAGGGTACATATTTGTAGAATTTAATAGCTATCAATAGCTGACTCTTTCAATCACCATAAATTAACATGTTGAATATCCCTGAGCTACCAACTTGCCAAGCTGTCAATGCATCTCTCCTCATAAACCATGAGCAAAGGGAGGCGTGTTAGATTTATAACACCTTTAGCATTTGCCACGATAAAACAAGCAGCCAGGTCCTATGCGTTTAACTGGTATTAGCGCATAGATTAACAAATGGTAGGTATTCATTCAGGGTTGTTTCTTATATAGTGAGAAAATAATAATAAAAACAATCAATTAACAATAACTATAATAACCGCAAAATACCATGTTTGATAACCTGCTTTCGCCTGAAACCTTTCAGAACATACTCTATATCGCCTTCGGCTATCTGGCTATTATTGTCATTGGCGGTTTATTTGTTAAAGCCCCCTACGGTCGCTTCGCCTCCGACAGTTACGGCTTTAATTTTTCTCCTCGTCTTGGCTGGTTTTTAATGGAACTGCCAGCAACGTTAAGCTTTTTGTTCTTTTTCTTCCAGGGGCAAAATCGCTTTGAAGCGGTACCGTTATTTTTCTTAGGGATCTGGCTGATTCACTACGGTAACCGTGGGTTTATTTTCCCATTGTTAATGCGTGTAGCAAAAGGCCAAAAAGGCTCATTCAGTGTCATGATTGTATTGGCAGGCTGGTTTGTTACTACCCTTCATGGTTATTTAAATGCCGTATTCATTTCCCATTTGAGTGAGCATTTAACTAACGACTGGTTCACCGACCCCCGCTTTATTATTGGTATGGCTATTTACGCCTTTGGGTATTTGATGAACCTTCATTCAGATAACATCATTCGTAACCTTCGAAGCAAAAAAGAAGTCGCTGAAGGCGTTAAAGTTTATCGTATTCCTCAAGGGGGTCTATTCAAATATGTTAGCTGCCCTAGCTATTTTACTGAATTATTGTCTTTCTTAGGATTTGCCATTGCAACCTGGTCACTCGGTGCGCTGTTTGTATTAGGCGTTTCTGCTGCCAACCTGATCCCAAGAGCTTTCCAGTCGCATCAATGGTATAAAGACAAATTTGATGACTACCCGAAAAACAGAAAAGTAATTATTCCCGGCATCCTTTAATCTTCTTCCCAAAAGAAGCGTACTTCCTCTTCTTTTGGTCAGACTATTTATCAGAGACCGAGGCCTTTAAATCTGAAATCAGGGAAAATTAACCGAAATTTGACTTGTTAAGTAACTACTAATTAGGGGTGTCACAACTTTTGCATTGATCAATTTTAACTCATCAAAAATACGTAAAACTATCAGTTTATAAGCCTCACCATTTTTAAGACTTATTTCACGAAGTTCAACCTCTCTCTCGTTATAAATAACTTTTGTGGCAGGCGTAAACTTAGAATAACGATCAATATTAATCTCTTCGAATAATTTATTTAGTGCGTCGTTAAAATTTTTAAGCGATTCACCCTCTTCATCTTTTAGCTTACCTTGACAGTTCTTATCACAACCCTCAACATAATCATTCGCAATCTTAATTGCTCTATCAAATTCAAATAAAGATAAGGCCTCTAAATTGGAGTTTAGAATAAACAAAAAGAACAGCAATCTCATATAAAAATTAAATCCCAATAAAACGAATCAGAACGAATCAGATAAAAAAATCATATTCAATTTACGTTCGAACTTAGCTTATCTACCCAAGGTTCAATATCAAAAACACTAAGAAGCGCATGAAATTGCCCTTGCGCTCCTTTTGGATTCGAATAACCCTCTGCATTTTTAGAAATTTCTCTATATTCAGCACAATATTCATCTATTAATTTTTTGGAATTGTTTTTTTTCGCCCGCATACTTTTCTTGCTACGCTCTATCACCTCTTCAAGCACTACAGCATCCGTAGGGTTTGGGTAAACAGGCAATACATATTTTTGTCTTTCCCTTAAAGATTCAACAAATCCAGTATCTTCAAATCTACAAACAATTTCTTCGATAAAAATTTTTTTTTCAACCGAAACAGAAATTAGGAATCTAAGCAAAGCTTCTGCTCTTTCCAAGTCTACAGGATATACCAGTTTAATTAGAAAAAATAATAAAAAAACAAACGTCATAGTTTTTAATAACAATTGTATAACCTAATCATTCTACTTAAAAAACTATTTATTTGACACTAATGGCATTGAGTAGTTTCAAAAGAAGATATGTAATAACGCAGCTGCTTATTAGCCATAGCACCCCCCATTATAAACCTGCTTTACCTAATACGTTTTATTCTTTTTCCTTCTTGAAACACCTCATCAACTAATGCATTTTTTTTAAGTCCTAAGTCTTGTTCCTGAATATGAATTTTATGATGATTTGTCAGTGCTTGTTGCACGTTTTTATAAGTCCAATCAAAACCATCCCCTTTTATCTGCAAAAGATCTTTGGCAATTAAACTCGCTTCTATTTGTACGAGTCGTTGCGGTTTCATTTTAAATAAAACGTCACCCATTTTTGTTTTCACTTCGGGGATATCTTCTTTACGACCAAAAGATCCTTCAAACTTAACCAGAGAATCAACTTTTTCAAAATCTTTGGTAAAATAGAAGGATTGAACCGTTGAGCCATTCACCGGAAAGCGACCAACGAACTGGCCAGATGCCAGCTTACCTTTTCTTTTTTCAAGTCCAAATGCCATATCACCTGCACGGTCTCCTTGTGTGTAACCATCTATACTTTTATCCACATTCACCTGATCAACGCCGGTTGCACCAATAAATACATGTACCGAATAAGTCTCCGTCCCGTCATGTTTCATGATCATAATTTTTCGATTATTTTGCGAGAGAATATTCGCCTTTTGAGACACTGCTTCGGTTGCGACCGAATAACGGCTACCCGATACCTCAACCAAAGGATTCAATTTATTTTGTTCAGCAAAGATAGCTTTCATCTGCTCAATGGCTTTTTTCTTCTCAGGGGGAACATCGCCCGTCAACAAACCTTCAAGAAATTCAGCGGCCTCAAAATGCGTTAATGCTCGTCCATTAACCGAGGAGGTATAATTATGAATATCCGCAGGGGCAAGACGTTGCGTGACCTGATAAACCCCTTTTTGGTTCATATCATCATAAACCAGACCTAATAAAGCCTGCTGAGCTTTCGCTAACTTAGCTTCTGGGGATAACCCCACAGAATTCAGATCTTGAAACGAGGATGTCCCTTGCTCATTCACTTTGACCAATAATGAATCCGATACACGAAAAGAATATTCATCGCCATAATAGACAGGGTTATCACCAACGTGCTCGGCAAATTCAGCCGCACTCTCATTTAAGACTTTTCCGACGATCTTTTGCGGTTTATTCAATTCACCCGGCTGGAGTGTCGCAATTCGAACC
>CAKMZU010000182.1 GCA_929200485.1 uncultured Gammaproteobacteria bacterium
CTTAGCCTAATTTTTTTAACGAATACCTTTGTCCATGCTGGATTAAAGCTTAAAGCAAAAGGGAATAGTCAATACATCAGCACAAACACCGAGCCGCAAGGGTCGCCTACAAAATTACATAGCATTATAAAACCAACCAAAGAAACTGAACTATCGATGAGCAAGGTGAATGAATTCTGTTGCTATAAGATACCTAAATCCTATGAGTCAAAGGAATTAGCATGCGCCCCTCTTTGTTTTATAAATGAAGATAAAGTTAAACAATTTGGAAAAAAATATTACTGGTTACGCCACATAGAAAATAATACAAAAACACCTGTTAAATTACAGGGTTCAAAAGATGCCAATACTGATCAACTCTTGCTAAACATGTCACTAAGGCAAGTTTTGCAAGCAAGTTTTAATGATAAATTGACGTTAGATGCCTGTAATATAGACATTATGCAACCCGCAAAAAAAATTACCATTGCTATCAGTTCAAATAAAACACAAAAGAAAAGTCAACAGATGAGCTATTTGCAATTCACTCAGTACCTAAAAGAACAATATATTAACCATGAAGTACCCATCGAATATAAAACTGAATATGCATTAAAAACCTCCGCTGGGAATTTAAAAATAAACTTTGCACCCAATGATGAAATGGTTAGAGAAAGTTTCGGTATCCTCAATACAGAAACAGAGATTGCTGGCATTGACGACAGCAAAAGCAACATAAATATTCAAAATAAACCCGTAAACATGATTGGTAACGAGCTTAAATCTGAATTTATTTTGGATTCATCAAACTATGGGGTTGCTGGCCACACTGCAGATTTATCGCAGCTTGTTCAAAGTTGCATATTTCCATCAATAGTTAACCCTGAATTCAAAAAATCCTTTAATATTCTTAACAGTAAGGGTGCATTGCTTTATGGACCTCCTGGAACCGGCAAAACAGCATTTGTTCGAGCAATTGAGAAAATTTATGGCGATATGAACATCCCTGTCATCACTGAAAAAATTGCCGGCCCAGAAATTATGAGTAAATGGATAGGTCAATCTGAAGAAAATCTGCGTAACCTCTTCACACAGAATCTCCCAGATGAAGGTGTCAAGCTTATTTTAATCGATGAAATAGATGCCTTAGTTCCATCAAGAGGAAGTTCTGATACTGCCTCCAGTTATAAAGACAGTTTGGTAAACCAGTTTTTGGCCTTACTTGACGGTCTTGAGACAAATCCAAAGGTATTATTATTTGCAACCACAAACCGCCTTGAATTAATTGATAAAGCCCTTCTAAGACCTGGAAGGCTGGGAGAACATTACAAATTCTCATTACCTGATTACGACTGCAGAAAAGATATTTTTAAAATACACACTAAAAAATTAAGAGATAATAGCGCCATAGAAATCAATGATTTCAGCTACTTAGCTGAGAAAACAGAAAACTGGAGTGGTGCTGAAATAGAGGAGATCATCAGAAAAGCCTGTGGTATTGCATTACTTGAAACGCAAATAATAAACACTGATGACAGTAAGCAGAATATTTTCAATCCACAGGCCATGGCAAAAGTAACAAATATTTTTGTTACAAAAAAACACTTGGATAAAGCATTCATGTCCATTAAACCTCAAAATATTAACTTAACATCTGAACTACTGTTAAATACTCCTTATACATTTGAAAATTTTAAAGAAACAGAAAAGGCTCAGGAACTAATAGAAACATTTAAAGCAGGCAACACACAAAAGAATACTATTCTGATAAGGGGCAAAGAAAAATCGGGCAAAACAACGCTTGCATTGCTGCTTGCTCGACTTATGGGCGGTGCTCTATCTTATCTCCCAGCAAAAGATATCACATCACATGCAACCACTCAATCTAAGTCTCAAGCATTGATTTGTGCATTTGACACCAAGCCTAAAGATGCCAAATCTGTCGTCATACTTGACGATCTGACTGAAATGCTCAACTATCACGTTAGACTGCAAGGACACTATAATTCGACACTCGACAGCCTGATTAAGTCACAAATGAAAGAATCACCAGATTCAAATGAAAAAACGAAAATATTACTCATAGCGACCGCTAATGAGACAATACCTTTCCTAGAGAAATTGTTTAGCGATAGGGTAATCATAATCGACAAGCACTCACTTGAATATGGAGAGCCATCAAATAACAGCATTACTCGTAACGAAGAATTCTGGCAGGCGATAACTTCGCCGCCCTAACCGCAGGAATGATCGTAGCCACCAAGCATAATCCCAATGCCATCAAGCTGATGACAGCAATATCTTCTATACGAATATCGGTGGGCAAATAATCAATCGGGTAGATCTCTGTTTTTAAGAGCTGACTGCCCAGTATTTGTTCACCCCAATTGACCAGCTTTGGCAAGCCGAAGCTTAACAGCACACCAAACACAATGCCGAATAAAACCCCCATCACGCCAATCGCTGCTCCCTGAAAGATAAAGATGCCCAAAATCTGCCGCCGCGTGCATCCGAGCGTTCGAAGTATCGCTACATCAGAGGCCTTATCATTGACTGCAAGGATCAAGGTCGAGACTAAATTAAAAGCGGCTACTGCAATAATGATGAACACCAATAAAACGATGAGTTTACGGGACATTTGAACCGCTTGATAAAGATTACCCAAAGATGATGTCCAATCACTGGCATAAGGCAGGCCAAGGGCAAAGCGCTGATCGATGGCCACTTCCTGCGATTTGAATATATCCTTTAAATACAGTCGAATGCCGTTAACCGCTTGCAAATCTTGAAAACCTTGAAGCTTTGCTAGCGTTTGGCGATCGGTTAGCCCGAGTTTATGATCCATCTGTGTGCCCGTTCGGATGATACCTACCACCTTCATCTCAATAGGCACTGGTGCACTAATGGATTGGTTTGCTCCCATAAATTGTATGGATTCCCCTGGATTCACGCCTAAATGACTTGCGACAGCTTCACCTAAAATAATTTCATTTGCATGCGTAAACCCTTCAAACCCCATTACCTTAAGTTTTTGCAAAAGGAGACTGTTCTCAGGTTGTTCGTCCGGATCAAAGCTTGTCAGAAACAACGGTTTAATTTTATCACCCTGAACAAGCATCCCCTGAAAAAAACTAAAAGGGGACGCCGCTTCCACTTCAGGGTGTGTTTTGGCTGATTCAACCAGGGTTTGCCAGTTTGACAGGGGTTCATCCGACACCAATGTCACATGGGGTACGATATTAATAATCTTTTCTTTCAGCGCCTGATCAAACCCATTCATCACAGACGTCACCAGGATAAGCAGGCTAACAGCCAGAACCATCCCCAAGGTTGAGATTCGGGAGATAAAAGCAACTAAGTGACTTTGCTGCCGACTAAAACTATATCGTAGACCTATAAATCGACTAAGCACCGCTCACCTCTGGCACACCACGCTCTTTACCTTTGATTTCCTTTAAATGACCATCATGAAGGGAAAGAACACGCTGTTGGAGATTCGCTAAATGATTATCATGCGTCACAATAACAAAGCTGCTATTGTGCTCCGTATTTAACCGCTTAATTAATTGCTGAATTTTATCGGCTGTTCCTTCATCAAGGTTACCTGTCGGCTCATCCATTAATACGACAGCAGGTTCAGTCACTAATGCACGTGCAATGGCCACCCGTTGACGCTCACCACCTGATAACGCATAAGGCCTATGATCTGCACGCTTTGCCAAATCAACATCACTTAATAGCGCAGCCGCTTTTTGATAAGCCTTTGCCTTAGGCAAGCCACGAATCAATAAAGGCATAGCCACATTTTCAATGGCTGAAAATTCACCTAATAAATGATGAAATTGGTAAACAAATCCCATCTGGTGATTACGTAGATTAGCCAGCGCTTTATCTGATAATTTCCCAAGATCTTCGCCTGCAACGACAACCTTGCCTGTGTCGCACTGATCTAACCCACCCAAGAGATTTAGCAGTGTCGATTTACCTGCACCTGAAGATCCTACAATAGCGATCGATTCACCTGCTTCTATTTCTAAATCGATGGCTTTGAGTACTTCAACCCTAAGCCCTGCCTGACGATAAGACTTCGATGCCGCCTGACAATGAATAACAGTTCCCAATACGTTCTCCTACTGATACTGCAAAGCTTCTATGGGTTTAATTTTGGTTGCTCTAAATGCAGGATACAAAATAAAAACCGTACTTAATATCAAGGTTAATCCAATAACATAAAAAACATCACTCCACTGAAGCTCAGAAGGTAATCCTGTGATATAAAAAACGTTAGGATCAAAAATATAAAACCCAAAAAGTTGTTCAACGGCAGAAATCAATCCGGCTAAATTCCAGGATAAAAAGATACCAATGGCACAGCCAAAAACTACACTAATCATCGCCAGGCTTAAACCCTGAACCAGAAAAATTCTTAATACCGCTAATGGTTGCATCCCCATCATTCGAAGGACTGCGATGTCATTCCGCTTTTGAGAGACCATCATGCTCATCATGGAAATAAGATTAAACGCAGCCACTGCAATCACCAAGGTTAACATTAGCATCACCATGACTTTTTCCATTTTTATCGCGCTGAAAAGCTCTTGACGGGACATCTCCCAAGTGGTGATGGTTAGATTATGTTTTTCAATATAAGGATCATTTTTCAACGAATGATAAATCGTACTTACACTAAAGATATCGTTGGTATTCACCCGAAGAGCATCGACTTGCCCTTTTAAACCAGCCAATAATTTAGCATCGTTAAGTCGTATGAAAGCATCTGTGGCATCAACATCAGCGCCGGCTTCAAATAGTCCCATCACCGTAAATTGCTTGGTTCGAGGCTTTATACCGAAGGGGGTTACTAACATTTTAGGGAAAGTCACTGTCACCTTCTGCCCCAGCTGGACGCCAAGCTGAAAAGCAATACCTGAGCCCAGAATGATACCAAAAGGGTGCTGATTAAAATCTTTCAGGTTACCGACAGTCAATATCCTGGGTAAGTCTGTTATGGTTTTTTCAGATTCAATATCGATGCCATTTAAAGTCACTGCCAGAAGCTGTGATTTTGTAGCAATCATAGCGTCTCCGCCTACCCAGGGAGACACACCAGTAATCGACTTATTTTGAAGCAAATGGTTTTTTAATGATGAATAATCATCAATTGGCCCTTTGCCTGAAATAACCAAATGAGGAATAACCGATAATATACGCTGTTTGATTTCTGACTGAAACCCATTCATCACAGAAAGCACAACAATCAACGCCGCAATACCCAGCATCATGCCTAAAAGTGACACCCACGATAATAACGATAAAAAACCCTGCTGATTTTTTGATCGTTGATACCTTAGACCAATCCATGCAGAAAGCACTATAAATACAACTCTAGCCTATAAAAAAATGATTCTAGCAGCTTGTTCTCAAAGATCGAAGCATTGAATCACACCTTTCTACAGTAGCTGATAACTTAATCTATCATTTTCACTTATAAGAAAATTGATACGCTCGGCATTTAAAGTTTGTTCGAAGTGCTTTCTAAATTCCTCTTTAAAGGATTTGATATCATGATCGCTCTCATAAGTCACAGGGTTGATTCCTTCAGGAGCGTTATAACGCGTCATCAGGTAACCCCTTATTGAACTGCACTCCTCGACAATAAGTCTAATTAACGGAAATTCACACGTTTCTATTGATATTATTTTCAAGCGGTTTTCTGGGTCCTTTACCAAACTCTCCAATTCTTCATTTCTTTGATTTTTATCACCTCCTCCAGATTCATGTAGTTTGTTCATTTTTTTCCTATAATCATCCAGGACATCTTCTTTCAATATAATTTTTTTATATACTCTTGCATCAGGCATAAGCGATTTGTCATTGCCTTGCATTGCCTTGCGGACAAATATTAAAGACGTAGCATACGGTTCTTGAAAATGATTAGTGGTATCTGCTTCTTTAGGATAATGAATTAATATTTTAAGGAAATGCCTGAATGTTTCTGTCGTTTTACCTCCTTTGTTATTTAAAGCCGCTTTAAACGGTATCAATTTAATCCTAGCAGTGGATGCCAATTCAGTCTCGCTAGAAGTCGGCAAACAAAAAGCGGCATGAGAACCAAGAAAAAACGTAAATAGAATACATTGTAGACATTTAAGCATTAGTAACTAATTTAGGTTAGCTAAACGCCTAATTAGAGTGATGATTACACGGAAGTTCCTTTATCCATTATTTACAAGGGTAAATGTCTCTTCTCACTGAACTAAACGCCGTCCAGCATTAATCGAATTGATAAAACAAAGCACCATCAGCTTCATCAAGTGACTTTGTATATAAAATACCTTCCTTATCTGAATAAGATGATCATTACGGCAACGCAGATGATGGAATCGATGATTGAAAATGCATTACCGACACGTGCAGAAGTGTTTGATGTAGCGAATGCGGTTATTGATGGAGCAGATGCTGTGATGTTATCCGCCGTATCAGCTGCGGGTAAATACCCTCGAAGCTGTGGCTGCTATGCAGCGAATCATTCTAGATGCTGAACAGTATCCTGCGATTATTAAATCTCAACATCGCGTTAACGAAAAATACACCCGTATTGATGAGGCTATCGGGTTGTCGTTGATGTATGCAGCGAACCATTTAGATGGCGTCAAGGAAATTATTTGCATGACAAAATCGGGTTATACGCCACAAATTATGTCGTGTATCCATTCAGATATTCCGATTTTGGCGTTTTCCAGACGAGAGCAAACACGTTTTCGTTTGGCGCTTTGTCGAGGCGTTTATGCCATTGATGCTGATAAGGCAGTTGAGTCAACAACAGAAACTCACCAATGGGTAAGTGAACAGCTCTGAAAAATTGGCTACGCAACGGACGGTGACTGGGTGATTTTTGCGAACGGTAAACATCATCAGCTAGGTGGTACGAATAATATGACTATTATTCGTATTGGAGACTAGGAGGCCCTCCTGGCGAATTCAAAACTCTTTATTCAAGTGCTATCGGTGATGGAAGCCACTGTGATAGCGTTATTAACTATGTCTTTTTTAACTATGTCTTTTTTAACTATGTCTTTTTTAACTATGG
>CAKMZU010000183.1:0-3710 GCA_929200485.1 uncultured Gammaproteobacteria bacterium
ATGGGAATAGCGCAGTGGCAAACTTTCCTAAAATTGCTGGCCAAAACGCCAAATATATCTTGAAGCAGTTTGAAGATATGACGAAAACTCAAGCACAGGGTGGGCGAGAAATTCCTGAAATGACAGCCATTATGGCTAAATTTTCTGATCAGGATAAAGCAGACCTGGCGGCATTCTTTTCCTCGCAGGCTATGACACCTGCAGCGGCTGATCCTGAGTTAGTCGAGCTTGGTGAGCAGCTTTATCGTGGTGGTAATCTTTCTAAAGGTATGGCGGCTTGTTCTGGTTGTCATGGGCCTGATGGTAAGGGTAACAAGGGTGCGGCTTACCCAGCATTAGCTGGCCAGCATGCCGATTATATTGCAAAACAGTTAAAAGCATTCCGTCAAGGCGCTGACCAGCCAGGTGAAGCGGGTTCGCGTGTCAATCATGGTGATGCAAAAACCATGAGAAGTATTGCAGAAAAGATGAGCGACCTGGAAATTGATGCTTTAGCCAGCTTTATTAGTGGCTTACGTTAATTTTTTGCGTTCATAATTTTGAATAGTGCCGTTCGTTATTCCCTTCTTTACTATAGCGAATGGTGAAAGAGAATGGCATTTGTGTCGCACTTCTCTATATTCGTCTCTAGTTTGAGAACCTCTTAATGGGTTTTTTTGATTAAGGCGTTTATTATCTGGACAAATAATAAAAATAAACCCCAGAGGACCCTTTCGATGTTTAAAGGATTGTTCATCCCCCCCGTTCTTTTTTGTTTTTGCGTTGTTTCTACAGTGCAAGCTGCTATTCCGGAAGACCCTTGGTATGTTGGGATTCATTATGGTGCCGGACAGTTATATTCTGGTATTCAATATCATGTGAGTAGTCATGATAATCCACCGATAGGTTCCTCCATAGGTGGCGAAGACACGATAGCACAAAATTATTCGCAAAGAGTTTCTAAATCGAGTGCGACCTTGATGAATGCCGGTTTTGCCTTTGCCAAAAACTGGGCGGTTGAAACGCAGGTGGCAATTTCTGGACTTCTTGATATGCCATTTTTTAATGGCAACGAAAAAGTTTTTGATGAAGCGGAATTAAGTGCGAACGCTTTTGGTTTATACGGGGTTTATCAGGCAGGCACCGATGTTTATTTCAGGGCGCGTATGGGGTTAGGTGTGACCAATATGTCGCTTTCTGGGGGTGAAGTGGATGCGAGCTACACAGGTTATGGCTTAAGTTATGGTTTGAGTGTCGGTAAAAAAATCGGTAGCCTTGGTGGTGTTGAAGTCACCTATATGCGTTATGCTAATGCTGTAGCTAATGGCGATGAAAACTGTCTTGTTATTGAGCAAGGTACTGGCCTTAATCCCACTGCGTGTACGCCGGGTGATGGAGCGACACGTTATTTCAAGCTAAATGAGAAGATGCGATTTAGCACGCTTACGGTAGGGTATACCTTTATCTTCTGATATTATTGAGCAAGTCTATTAAAGTCGCTACAGCGCGGGAAAAGTCTATGATCAAAAAAGTCTTCATGCTTGGGGTTTTATTTTCGCTTGCGGGGTTTATTAATGGTGCGATGGCGCTTTCTTCGTCGGAAAAGTCAGCCCCTGAAAAGTTTATGGCAGGTAAAGATTATGATGTGCTACCTACCCCTGTCCCAACGCGCAATAAAGACAAAGTCGAAGTCGTTGAATTATTCTGGTACGGTTGTGGACATTGTTATACATTTGATCAAATCTTTAAGCCATGGGCTGCAAAACAAGGCTCAGATGTTGATGTGATTCAAATGCCAGCCATTTGGAATAAAACCATGGAGCTTCATGCGCGAACTTTTTATACGGCGAAGGCCCTGAACAAGTTGAATGCGATCCACGGTTCATTATTCAATGCCATTATTGTGAAACGTGAGCGTTTATTCTCAACGGATGCGCTTGCTAATTTCTTTGAACAATATGGTGTTGATAAGAAAGCCTTTGAAAATACCATGACTTCTTTTGGTGTTGATAGTCAGGTGGCTTTAGCGCAATCAAGAGGTCGCAGTTATAAAATGCGCGGTACGCCAGAGATGGTTGTTAATGGAAAATACCGTTTGTCCGTTGAAAAGGCTAAATCTCAACCAAGAATGTTGGAAATCGCTTCATTTTTAATTGACAAAGAACGTAAAAAATTGCCAAAACCTCTACCTGCCAAATAATTCCTTTTTCTGTCTTCACTTGCTTCATGTCTACACAAGCAAGTGAAGTACTTTCTTTATTTTCTCTCTGTATTTATTCTTTCTGTGGTTGTTATACTCAACTGTGTAATCGCTGGGTGGTAAAACAATGGCAAAAAGTAAATTTTTTGGGTATTTAGGTCGACTGAAGTGGATCAAACGCTGGGGGCTTAAGCGAAATACCGAAGATGAAAATGTGATGGAGCATAGTTGGCAGGTGGCCACCATCGCACATGCTTTAGCCGTTATTCATAACGAGCAATGCGACAGTGAAAACAGCGAACATCTTGATGCCAATTTAGTGGCGGTCACAGCACTTTATCATGATGTCTCTGAAATTATTACGGGTGATTTGCGACCCCCTGTGAAATATTTTTCAACACAAATTCAAACCGCTTATAAAGAAATTGAGATTGAAGCCGAGAAACAGCTTCTTAATATGCTGCCAAAAAAACTTCAACCCCATTATGAATCACTTCTATTGCATGAAAAAGTGGATACGAAGGTGGCTCGTTTTGTCAAAGCTGCGGATGTTATCAGCGCCTATTTAAAATGCCAGCAAGAGGTTCAGGCAGGTAATCTGGAGTTTCGTTCAGCGCTTGAGGATGTCGAAAAGCGAGTCAGAGAGTTGCAAATGCCTGAAGTGGATGTCTTTATGACGACTTTTAATGAAAGTTATCTGCTAACGCTTGATGAGTTGCTTAATACCCATGATCCAAACAGCTCAGCGATCTAAGTAATTGTGTTCGCTCCTCCAGCATTCGCTTGTAAGCAAAACGGATGGTTACGCTATCGGGTCGATCAAGGCGGGAAGCCTTTTCATATTGTGACGTGATTGCAATCATTTTTTTTCGAATGGCATCGCGTTGATTGGTCGTTAATTGTCCCTGAAGAGAAGCTGTTTTTGACTTGTTATTTTTTTTTGCCTGATTCTGCATAGATGTATAAAGATAGCTGATCATGAAGTCCCTTGTTTTTTGTCATTAAATTCTGTCGAACGAATGACAAAAGTGAATCGTTTTTTAAATAAATTACGTTTTGGTAAGATAGACCAATCTTGGAAATTCTGCAGACTATTGATAAGACTCTTAATATGAGAAAGCGAGTTGACATTGGATAAAGGATATAATTTAACGCCAGAAGCCTCTAGGGAGAGTTGGGCCAACATAGAAACCGTTCTTTTGGATATGGACGGCACGTTGCTTGATTTACACTTTGATAATTATTTCTGGTTGAATTGGTTGCCGAAAAAATTAGCTGAAGTAAAACACATATCCAGGGAAGCAGCTGATGTTCTGGTAATGGGGCTCGTGGAGAAATACCAGGGGAAAATGCAGTGGTATTGCCTGGATTATTGGTCGGGAGCTTTAATGATGGATATCCCCGAGCTTAAAAAAGAGGTAGCGCATAAAATTGGCTTAAGACCTTTTGTAAAAGAGTTTCTAGAAGGATTGAAACAGCAAGGAAAAAGGGTCATTTTATTGACGAATTCACACCCGGCAGGGGTTCGATT
>CAKMZU010000183.1:3720-6412 GCA_929200485.1 uncultured Gammaproteobacteria bacterium
CATATCCCTATTTCGGCCTATTTTGACAGTATTGTCAGCAGTCATGAGTTCGGTTTTCCTAAAGAAGATGTTAATTTTTGGAACTATTTTAAAAAACACCTCTCTTTTGATAGAGCGCAAACACTGCTTATTGATGATTCGGAATCTGTGCTTACAGCCGCTAAGAATTTTGGCATCCGTTATTGCTGGTATGTTAGGCAGCCAGATATGAGCAAGGCCCAAAGGCCTGTGGGCCCTTTTCCCTCTTTTACCCATTTTGATGAGGTTATGCCTTGAGTAAAGAACGAGAACCCAATGGTAAAATCCGGTTGGATAAATGGCTCTGGGCTGCGCGATTTTTTAAAACAAGAAGCCTTGCTAAGCAGGCGATTGAAGGTGGGCATGTTTATTATGATGGTAGTCGAGTTAAAGTCAGTAAAGAAGTCATCATTGGTGCCAAGTTAAGAATTAAACAAGGGTGGGATGAGAAAACGATTGAGGTTCTGGATTTGAATGATAAACGTCAGTCAGCAACGATTGCTCAGACCCTTTATAAAGAAACAGCTGAAAGTATAGAGAAGCGACAATTGAATGCCGAGCAGCGAAAGCAGTTGAAGTTATCGCAAATGTCCCCAGATATTAAGCCAGATAAAAAGAGCCGGCGACTCATCCAGCAGCTTAAGCAAAAACCTTGTGAATAATAGGCTGGTGCTTTATTTCAACTCGGTTGTCGGACATCGTCTTGCAGTTTAACCTTCGGCAAGTTCGAGGTGTTTGGTTGGCTTGGAAGGTGTTTGAATCAAAGTACCAGGAATCATTCAATAGTTAATGGCCTACTTGCCTTACACAAGTAGCCGCCAGAATAAGAAATATGAAAAATCAAAACGATATCATTCAACGATTTATGCTTGAATCCTTGCCTGTTCGTGGAGCGGTTGTCAATTTGACCGGTGGTTTGGCAACGCTTTATGAAGGTCATCAATATACGCCTGATGAGCAGCTCTTGATTGCTGAATGCGTCATGGCGAATGTGTTGATGACAAGTCATCTCAAAATAGAAGGTTTAGTGAGTATTCAGGCGAAAGGTGAGGGGAACGTCCGTTTACTGACCTCTGATTGCGATAATAATTTCCGCTATCGAGGATTGTTGGAATCTTCCCATGAGTTTAGCGATGAAAAGGCGCTGCTTGAAAATCTGATGTTAACGATGACGCTTGAGCCAGCCAAAGGCCAACGTTATCAAAGTATAGTGCCAGTTGATTCCGGTTCGTTGGCAAAGGCATTTGAAGCTTATTTTGATCAGTCAGAACAATTGCCTACTCTGTTTCGTTTCGTGAGTAATGGCGATAAGGCCATTGGGTTGATGCTTCAGCTTCTGCCAGAGGAGCGAGAACGCGCTGATGATTGGGAGCATATTCGAGTACTGCTAAATACCCTGATGGATGAAGAAATGTTGACGCTTTCATTTGATGAATGGCTGTATCGGCTATTTCATCAGGAGGGTGTGCGTTTATATGATGAAAGACCTGTCCATTTTGGATGTAGCTGTTCACGTGAAGGTTATGAGCGAGCGTTAATTAGCTTGGGTAAACAAGAGATTGACAGCATAATCGAAGAGCAAGGCAGCGTTGAAACTCAATGTCATTTTTGCCATCAGGTTTATCTGTTTGATGCGCAGGATGTTACAGAACTCTTTAGCTCAGGTTCGGATAAAGCTTCACATTGATAATCACATCTTCTTTGTGACGCATTAATGAGTTTAGATCACAGAATATTGAATTTAATGGAAGCACCCACTAGGTAATTGGTCATTTTTTTGTCATAATATCGCCCAAAAAATTTTGCCTGAAAATCATAATCGATAAATCTTGGCGTATTCACACTTTGGAATGAAAAAATGACAGTTGAACCCAAAGCTTTTCAAAATCTAAGCCCTGCTGAGCTGATTGAGAAGGCCCTATCAAATCAAGAAGGAACGCTGACCGATACAGGTGCGTTACTGGTAACTACCGGCAAAAGAACAGGTCGTTCACCGGCTGATCGTTTTGTTGTTGAAGAACCGTCTACACGTGACAGCATCGATTGGGGTTCAGTCAATCGCCCGTTTGATGCAGAAAAATTTGATGCGCTTTGGGATCGCGTCGAAACCTATTTGTCTCAAAAGGATCGTTATGTTCAAGAACTGCATGTAGGTGCAGGTGAGGAACATTATTTAGCCGTTGAAGTTAATACTGAGACTGCCTGGCAAAACCTGTTTGCTCGGAATATGTTTGTTCGTCCAGAGAAGTTTAATCCTAAACATAAAGAAAGCTGGACTATTTTAAATGTTGCCTCTTTTGAGTGTGACCCAGAGCGTGATGGCACAAACAGTGATGGTGTCGTTATCATTAATTTTTCAAAGCGCAAAGTTTTACTTGCAGGTATGCGTTATGCCGGTGAAATGAAAAAAGCCATGTTCTCAGTACAGAACTTTTTATTGCCAGAGAAGGACGTTCTCCCCATGCATTGTTCTGCAAATATTGGTGAGAAGGGTGATGTTGCTTTATTCTTCGGTTTGTCGGGTACAGGTAAAACGACCCTGTCTGCGGATCCTGAGCGTTACCTGATTGGTGATGATGAGCATGGCTGGGCAAAAGGATCGGTTTTTAATATTGAAGGTGGCTGCTACGCGAAAACCATTAACCTTTCGCAAAAGAATGAGCCTGTCATCTGG
>CAKMZU010000183.1:6422-7030 GCA_929200485.1 uncultured Gammaproteobacteria bacterium
GTCATCTGGGATGCGATTCGTTTTGGCGCCATTGTTGAAAATGTTGTGGTTGATGATAAGCGTCATGCGGATTATGACGATACATCGCTAACAGAGAATGGCCGTTGCTGCTACCCACTTGAGCATGTTGATATGCGTTCAGAAGCTAACGCTGGCGGCGAGCCAAAAGTGGTTATTTTCTTAACCTGTGATGTTTCGGGTGTTTTACCGCCTGTTTCGATTCTTTCTAAAGAAGCGGCAGCATTCCACTTTTTATCCGGTTATACCGCACGTGTTGGTTCTACCGAATTAGGTGCAGAAGCGGGTATTCACCCTGCGTTCTCAACTTGTTTTGGCGCGCCATTTATGCCACGCCCGGCTCGTGAATATGCGGACCTTTTGATGAAGCGTGTTGAAGATTTCGGTAGCCAGGTTTATCTGGTTAACACTGGTTGGACTGGTGGCTCCGGTGCGCCGGGCGGCGAAGGCCAGCGTTTCCCTATCCCTGTGACGCGTGCAGTGGTTGCTGCGATCCAGAATGGTTCATTAATTGGCGCAGAAACTGAACACCTAGACATTCTAAATCTTGATGTTCCTAAAGAAATTGCAGGTGTGGACAACAAATACGT
>CAKMZU010000184.1:0-370 GCA_929200485.1 uncultured Gammaproteobacteria bacterium
CTATTGCGATATCCAGTGTCGAAACCGCGCCGCTAGCCTCTGCGGGTAGCTTTGCACATCATCATGATGTGTCTCAAAATTCAACGATTGATCCCGTAGATTGTGATGATAACGAACACTGTGAAGTGCATTGTCATGCCTCTTTAGTGTTTCATTTAGATGTGAGTAATCGCTTTAATCTCTCAAGCTTTTCAGATGATCATCCGCAATTCAGGCTAGGCTTTTTCATCAAACGCACATCCCCTCCCTTGCTTGAACCCCCTATTATCTAGCTCTCTTACGATTTAATTTTTAACAAAAATAGACATTGTGTGTCTAATTTCCATTTCGTTTGTTTTTTGATCGGGGCGTTTGATGCTCTGTTCCGGAG
>CAKMZU010000184.1:380-6171 GCA_929200485.1 uncultured Gammaproteobacteria bacterium
CTTAAGCAGGCGAAGATTCACCCGCAACCGGTATTAAGTCTTGAAGTTGAGAATGTTATAGGCTCAGGACAACTTGAAGGCTTTGATGGTGCTGAAACAACACTCATGCTTAGCCAGCAAATTGAGTTGGGCGATAAGCGTCAAAGCAGGATTAACTTCGCAACAGCAGAAACTAAGCGTCGGGCGATTGAATTTGAGGCGACTCGCCTTAGGGTGTTGGCTGAAACCAGTCGTCGTTACTACTCGCTTTTGAATCATGACGCACAGGAAGCACTTCTAGTCAAACGCATTAAGCAGGAAAAATCTGCCTTAAGATTGATTCAACAACGTGCAAAAGCCGGCGCAGTGAGTGAAGTGGATGTTAGAAAAATGGCATTGCATCTGGAGAAAAGTCAGACGGAACTACTTGCCTTGAGGCAGAGTCGAAAATTACTCAAAATGGCACTGGCTAGCCAATGGGTCAGCCTGCCAAATTTCGATCGAGTGTCTGGTAACATTCTGACGATGCCGCGTATTCCTTCAATGGATCACGTTAATAATGCTATTGCCCAAAGCCCAGAATATCTTCTAAAGCAGGCAGAGATAATGGCGGCTCAAGGGCAGTTAAAACTTGAACAAAGCCGAAGTAAAGCCGATCTGGCATTGGGTGGCGGAGTGAAATACCTTAATGATCAAGATAGTTTTGGATTAACTTTTACCGCATCAATGCCACTTAACTTTTCTAATCCTAATGCAGGGCGAATAGAATCAGCAAGTAGCCAATATCAGCTTTCCCAGCAGCAAGCAGAATCTGCTGCAAAGATGCTTTCCATTACCTTGCACCAGTTGCATCAAAAGACCTTGTTGTTGCGATCCGAAATTAACTGGATCAACCAACGACTTTTACCAAAAGCGAAAAGTTTGTTGCAGGCTTCTCAAGACGCTTTATCCAAAGGTCAAATCAGCGTATTGCAATGGGCGGATAGCGAAGATGAAGTCTTTACGTTAGAAGCAGCCCTTATTCAAAATCATACTCAAATTTATCTGAATTTGCTGGATATTGAGCAAGTCACCGGCGCATCTTTAAGCGCCTCTTCTCGTGTAGAAGGAGACAACGAATGAAAAACACTAAAAAATTATTGCCGCTACTCTTCATTTTAACTTTTTCTCAGTTACTTATGGCAGGTGGTGGCCATGGTCATGGAGGTGACGGTCACGATGATCATAAAGAAGAGGAAGAGGCCAAAGGCCCTAATGGTGGTAAATGGTTAACGCACGATCATTTTGGACTTGAGGTCGTCATATTTGAGCAAGGGATTCCACCTGAAATGCGACTTTTTCTTTATGATGAACATGAGCCGATTGTGACGAAAGATGCGGATATTACCGTCACTTTGGATCGTTTAGGGGGAGAAAAAGATGTTATTAAATTTACGCCCGAGAAAAACTATTGGGTCGGTGATGCGGTTATCCGTGAACCGCATTCTTATGATGTGACCATCAATGCCAAGGTCAATGGTAAAGCCTACGAATGGCATTATGACTCTCATGAAGGGCGCACTGAAATCTCTGATCGCTATATTGAAAAAGCCGAGATTAAGCTGGAAAAAGCATCCGGTGGCTTAGTTACAGCAAAAGAAACACTTTATGGCATTATTGCACCTAAGCAAAAGAGTCATGAAGGAATATCTGCGCCTTTCCCAAGTATTGTTAAAGCTATTGTTGTCGCTGAGGGTGATCAAATTACACAAGGTCAGGTAGTAATAACCCTTCAAAATACCGAAAGTCAGCAAACCTATTCCGTAAGAGCACCTAAATCTGGTGTGGTCACGAACATCAATGCATTAATAGGACAAAAAGTAGATCAGCAAGTATTGATTGAGATGATGGATTTATCCAGTGTTTGGGTTGAACTTTCAGCATTTCCCGAAGCGATTGAGCAGTTGCGAAAAGGACAAACTGTTGAGGTTTATGATTTACATAAGCATGAAAAAGTGCAGGGTGATCTTATTTATATTGCGCCGGTAATGACAGGCGGTCACATCGCTAGAGCACGCGCAGTGATCGATAACAGTGATGGTCATTGGCGAGTGGGTATGCACATCAAGGCGGATGTCATTACCGCACAAAAGCATGTGCCATTACGTATAAAACGCTCAGCGATTCAAAGCTTCCGAGGGATGCCGGTGGTTTTTGCCAAGTTTGGCAATACCTTTGAAGTGCGTATGATTGAGATAGCGAATGACAGCTCTTCTCAAAACCCTGGTTCTGAATATGTTGAAGTTACCGGCGGTATTAAGCCCGGGACCGAATATGTCACTGAAAACAGCTATCTCATTAAAGCCGATATTCTAAAAAGCGGCGCAAGCCACGCGCATTAATTGATGGAGACTAAATAATGATGACATCAATTATTGATTTTGCCGTGCAAAGACGCTGGCAAGTGATGGTGTTTACCCTCTTGATTGCAGCGCTAGGGTTTTATTCAGCTGTTAAATTACCCATTGATGCTGTGCCGGACATTACTAATGTGCAGGTGCAGATAAATTCGGAGGCAGATGGATATACGCCATTAGAAGTGGAGCAACGTATTACCTATGTGCTTGAAAATGCCATGGCGGGTATTCCCAATATGCAGATGACACGTTCGCTGTCTCGATATGGGCTTTCACAAATCACGATTGTGTTTAACGAAGGCACAGATATTTATTGGGCGCGCCAGCAAATCATCGAGCGCTTGCAGGGTTTACCCTTACCTAAGGGTATTGAACCGATGCTTGGGCCTGTGGCCAGTGGGTTGGGTGAGATTTATACCTATGCCGTGCGTGCTGAAAAAGGCGCAACCAAAGAAGATGGCTCTCCCTATACGGCAGAGGATTTACGAACCCTGCAAGACTGGGTGATCATGCGAGTCAAAGGCGTGACTGAAATTAATAGCATCGGCGGCTTTGAACGGCAATACCAAATTGCGCCAGACCCTGCCAAGCTCCTGGCGTTTAAAGTCACAATGAAAGAGTTGATTGATGCTATTTCAGCGAATAATCAAAATATGGGCGCAGGCTTTACCGAACGTTTTGGTGAGCAATGGCTTATGCGTTCCAATGGTCAACTGAAAGACCTTAACGATATTGGTGAGGTTGTGGTGACGAAACGAGATGATGCACCCGTGATGGTTAAGGATCTTGCGGATGTACTTTATGGAAAAGAGCTGAGAACAGGTGCTGCAACACTCAATGGCGAAGAAGCGGTATTAGGCACGGCCATGATGTTGATTGGTGAAAACAGCCGAGAAGTTTCTAAAGCAGTGGCTGAAGCCTTAGTTCAGGTAAACAAGAGTTTGCCTGAAGGTGTCGTTGCTGAAGCCTTGTATGATAGAACAACGTTGGTCGATAAAACGATCAAAACCGTACAAACCAACCTTTTTGAAGGGGCGGTATTGGTGATTGTGGTCTTGTTTTTATTACTCGGTCATTTTCGGGCAGCGCTTATTGCTGCGCTTGTGATTCCATTGAGTATGCTCTTTGCGATGACAGGCATGGCAGCAGGTCGTGTATCGGGCAACCTGATGAGTCTCGGTGCCATTGATTTCGGTTTGATTGTCGACGGGGCCGTTATTGTGGTTGAAAACGCCATACGTCGATTGGCGGATGCACAAAAACGCCTGGGTCGCGTACAAACATTGAGTGAGCGTTTAGAGGAGGTTAAAGGCAGTACGCTCGAAGTCTTTAAGCCCGCTGTATTTGGTCTGTTAGTCATCATGTTGGTTTATGTGCCAATCTTTGCGCTCGAAGGCGTGGAAGGGAAGATGTTTCATCCGATGGCATTTACGGTTATTGCTGCGTTAATTGGCGCGATGATTTTCTCAGTGACCTTTGTGCCGGCAGCGATTGCCATCTTTGTGACAGGCAAAGTGAGTGAGCATCAAAGCCGATGGATGCAAAAGTTATCAAGCAGCTATGAATCCACGTTGAAATTCTGCCTGGAAACACCGGCATTTTTGCTAGCTATTGCGTTGGTGTTAGTGGTCGGCAGCGGTCTTCAAATGCTACGCATGGGCAGCGAGTTTTTACCAAAGCTTGATGAGCATGATGTTGCCTTGCATGCCCTTAGAATTCCTGGTACGAGCTTGACTCAATCGGTTGACATGCAGAAATTTTTGGATTCAGAACTGAAAAGCCTGCCAGAAGTGGCTAATGTCTTCTCTAAAATTGGTACACCTGAGGTGGCCACTGACCCTATGCCGCCAAATGTTGCTGATACTTTCCTCATCCTTAAACCTCGAGATGAGTGGCCGGATCCGAGCCTTTCGAAGGCCACTTTCATTGATAAGGTTCGTGATCTTATTCAGCGAATTCCCGGCAATAATTATGAAATCACTCAGCCTATTGAGATGCGATTTAATGAATTGATTGCAGGCGTTCGATCTGATGTTGCTATCCGTCTCTATGGTGATGATCTTGATGTATTACGGGAAACCGGTGAAAAAATTGAAGGCGTTTTATCTAAAGTGACAGGCGCAGTTGATGTTCGCATGGAGCAAGCAACAGGACTGCCTGTCATTACGTTAACACCGAAGCGCGATCATCTAGGCCTGTTAGGCTTAAGTGTTGATGATGTTCAGCAGTCCTTAAGAGAAGCTGTCTCGGGTGCCGTGGTCGGCACAATTTATGAAGGAGATAAGCGCTTTAAATTGATTGTTCGCTTGCCGCAGCAGCACATCGATAATGACAAGGCGTTGGCAAACCTGCCAGTTTTTCTTGGGCACGTTGAAGATGCTGAATTACCCTATGTACCATTAGGCGAAGTGGCTGAAATTGAAGCGACTGAAGGCCCCAATCAGATTAATCGCCAAAATGCCAAGCGTAATGTCGTGATTACTGCCAATGTGGAAGGAATGGATTTAGGCTCATTTATTGAGAATGTTAAAGCACAATTAGATGCGGCTGATATTATCCCGGCAGGATATTGGGTTGAATACGGTGGTACATTCGAACAGTTACAATCGGCAAAACAGCGATTGAGCTGGGTGATTCCTATCACGCTTCTGTTGATTTTAGGCTTGTTAATCAGTGCGTTTAATAGCATTCGATACGGTTTGATCATTTTTACAGGGATTCCCCTGGCATTAACCGGTGGTGTTTTTGCACTGGCGCTGCGAGGCATGCCATTCTCGATCTCAGCTGCAGTCGGATTTATCGCGCTTTCGGGTATCGCTGTTCTCAATGGAGTGGTGATGCTGTCCTTTATTCGAGATCTTATAGAAAAAGGGCTTTCTGCCCATGAGGCTGTACTTACAGGCGCTAAAGATCGTTTGCGTCCGGTATTGATGACAGCGTTAGTAGCAAGCTTGGGCTTTTTACCTATGGCGATGAATACGGGGGCAGGCGCTGAAGTTCAGCGTCCACTTGCCACGGTGGTTATTGGCGGGATTTTATCATCAACCTTGCTGACGTTGTTTATTCTGCCGCTATTGACCCGTTGGGTACATCGTAAGGATTAATACAAAAGGGTACTGTGATTAAAATGCGCGTATCACATCCTTCGACAGGCTCAGGATGAACGATCCATCAGGGAAGATTGAGCGCTGACTGGCGCTAGTTAAGCGGAATCCTAGTTTCTATCAGGGCCTGTTCTTCGGGGGCGTGACCTATCATTTCATCATAGGCAATATCCTGTACTAGCACAGTATCCATACATTTTTTACCATGGAAGGTTTCTCTGATTTCATGTATTGAGTGAAATCGCCTACTTTTTCCTGAATGATCAACAAGATGGTGAGGCTCGCCTTCAAGGGGGATATTTAGAATATACG
>CAKMZU010000184.1:6247-7026 GCA_929200485.1 uncultured Gammaproteobacteria bacterium
AAATTGTGTAAAGATGAATGTTTTAAGCCTAGTTTTGTCTTACGGGAGAGTGTTTCTATTTTACGGGTTGTTCTATGAGATTTATTTTGTGTGTTTTATTTTTAATGTCAACTTTTTCAAATGCGTCAATGAAAGTTGAAAATAATATATATTTTGTTGATGGTGGTAATGTTAAGCCAACAATGTACCCTCCAGTGGCAGAAGATGAAATTTCAGAGGGAGAAGATGAAAAAATTTGTAAACTATTGGCTTTGAAGTCATATGAATCAAAGGGATTAGAGCCCTTTAGTGTAAAAGATAGTTTCGGGAATAGCCTTGATACGTTACAAGAAGAACAAGATTTATCAATTGTTGATCATGATCAAATTAGTAATAAAGAGATTATTGATATAAAAGTCATTGACGAAAATGGGCCAAATCTCCACATTAGTTTCAAATTAATTTATAAACAAATGGACCCTGTTCAAATCGACAAAACAACCGTTATGTTTGTAAAATATGCATTAGAAATGCGCGCAAAGAACGGAGAACCTGAAATGACAATAGGGCCACTGTACTTAAAGTATATAGACACAGATTATGCTGGTGCAAAAGCTGATCGAGAACAATGTAATAAGTTAATAATTCCAACATTAATAAATACAATTAAGAGAATCCCAGTTATATTTATTAACAAAAAATCGGTTAAATGAAAAATTAAGAAATAGCTTTTTTTGAAAGCAAGCGATCAACAAGATGGTGAGGCTCGCCTTCAAGGTGGATATTTAAAATATACGAAC
>CAKMZU010000185.1:0-2037 GCA_929200485.1 uncultured Gammaproteobacteria bacterium
GAAAATGGCGTGACTCCGGGACTTATTAACGAGCTTGAGCGTGCCTTAGCGGATCACGAGTTGATTAAAATAAAAATTGCCAGCCAAGATCGTGAACAACGAAAAGCCATCCTGGAGCAGGTACAAAAGGCAGTCAAATTTGAAACCATCCAGCAAACAGGCAAAATAGCCCTGATCTATAAAGCTGCCAAAGAACCCAATACAAAACTATCGAATCTTCATCGACCACTTTAATATTGCTCTTTGGAAGCCCGATTGATTCTCATAAAAAAGAGGGAATCAATCACCGCCAAATAAAACCGGCGTTATTGATTAAAACCCAACACATCACGCATATCGTAAAGCCCTGCCGACTGACGACCCAACCAAAGCGCTGCTCTGACAGCACCACTGGCAAAAGCCATTCGGGAACTCGCCTTGTGCGTAATTTCAATGCGTTCACCTTCATGCGCAAATGTGACAGTATGATCACCAACAATATCGCCGGCACGCATGACAGAAAAACCTATTGAGCCAGGCTCTCTTGGCCCTGTTTGACCTTCCCTTGTGTAAACGGCCAGCTCTTCGAGCGGCTTACCTAAAGTACCAGCAACAGCCTCACCCATACTTAGCGCTGTACCTGATGGCGCATCCACCTTGTGCCGGTGGTGCGCCTCGAAGACTTCAATGTCCACAGAGTCTCCCAGCACCTTGGTTGCCTCTTCAAGCAACTTAAAGCAGAGATTTACACCAACACTAAAATTAGAAGCAATACACAACGGAATATTCGACTGAGCAGTCAATAACTGGGATTTCTCATCTGGCGTAAAACCGGTGGTACCAATAACCATGCCCTTTCCAGCTTTAGCGCAACTCGCTGCATTCGCCAAAGTCGCTGCAGGAGCTGTAAAATCAATCAACACATCAAAGTCATTGATAACTTCATCAATACCCGCAACAACACTCGCACCGATTCGACCAACCCCTGCCAACTCACCTGCATCTGCCCCAACAAGCGAACTTTCAGGTCGCTCAATTGCTGCTGTCACTTCAGCACCTTCGGTTTGATTAACCGCTTCAATCAACGTGCGACCCATACGACCGCTGGCACCTGCGATGGCAATTTTCATAGAGTTTCCTATATTCGTCTCATGTTAGCTAAAGGGTCATACCATCAAAGAAAGACTTTACCCCATCAAACCAGGACTTGCGTTTTGGGCTATGTTTATGAGAATTTCCATCGGTTTCAAACGTCTCCTGCAAGGCTTCCAGCAGTTCTTTTTGTTTAGATGTTAAGTTTACCGGTGTTTCAACAACGACTCGACAAAGTAAATCACCGACTGTTCCACCTCGAACAGGCTTAATGCCTTTACCGCGAAGTCTGAACATTTTACCGGTTTGCGTTTCCGCTGGAATTTTAAGTACGATTTTACCATCAAGGGTCGGCACTTCCAGCTCACCACCTAACGCGGCATCAACAAAGGAAATCGGCACATCACAATAAAGGTGCTTACCATCTCGCTCGAATAAATCATGTGGCATAACATGAATTTCGACATAAAGATCACCGCTTGGACCACCATCCAAACTGGCTTCACCCTCCCCTGATAAGCGAATACGATCACCCGTATCAACACCTGCAGGGATTTTTACATTTAAGGTCTTACGCTCACGAACCACACCTTTGCCGTGACATGATGAACATGGGCTTTCGATGGTTTTACCTTTACCCTGACAATGCGGGCAAGGTTGCTGAACAGCAAAGAAACCTTGCTGCATACGAACCTGACCAGATCCATGACAAGTACTACAGGTATTTACCTTACTGCCAGGCTTGGCACCTGAACCATGACAAGGCTCACAACCAACTACCGTAGGGATTTCTATTTTTTGCTCACAACCTTTAACAGCTTTTTCAAGTTCCAGCTCAAGATTATATTGCAGATCATTTCCCGGTTTTGGCCCTCGATGACGGCCACCGCCACCACCACCACCACCAAAAATATCACCAAAAATATCACTGAAGGCATCACCAAATCCGCCACCACCAAAGCCACC
>CAKMZU010000185.1:2047-3018 GCA_929200485.1 uncultured Gammaproteobacteria bacterium
ATCATATGCTGCTCGCTTGTCCGAGTCAGACAAGACCTCATAGGCTTCATTGGCCTCTTTGAAATGCGCCTCGGCATCAGCATCACCCGGATTTCTATCAGGGTGATATTTCATGGCGACTCGCCGGTAGGCTTTTTTTAAATCCTTTTCGTTGACGCTTCGATCAACGCCAAGAATTTCGTAATAATCACGTTTTGACATGCTTGTTCTTTACTGCTTTTTTCCGTGCGATTGTCTCATAAATAAGACAGAAAAGCCTGAACCGATTAACGATTCAGGCTTTTTCTTTCTACCTAAGTTTGCTTTCCACTTTACAAAGAAGTTAGATTATTTATCTTTATCCTTCACTTCTTCAAATTCAGCATCAACAACATCATCGCCTTTATCAGCACCTGAAGATTGCTCAGCAGCACCTTCCGCACCTGCAGCCTGCGCCTGCTCTTGATACATACGTTGAACCAGACCAGAAGAGGCTTCAGTCAGCTTGTTAGTTGCTGCTTCAATCGCTTCTTTATCATCCCCTTTAAGGGCTTCTTCAACTTCTTGTATCGCAGCTTCAATGGCTGTTTTTTCTTCTTCAGTGGCTTTATCACCTGCTTCTTCCAGGGTTTTCTTCACTGAATGAACCATACCATCAGCTGTGTTTCTTGTTTGAATCATCTCTTCAAACTTCGCATCCGCATCTGCATTCGCTTCGGCGTCAGCAACCATTTGATCGATCTCATCATCAGAAAGGCCAGAAGAGGCTTTAATCACAATCGATTGCTGCTTGCCTGTTGCCTTATCTTGCGCAGAAACATTCAAGATACCATTCGCATCAATATCAAAAGTCACTTCAATTTGTGGCATGCCACGTGGCGCTGGTGGAATATCAGCCAAATCAAATCGACCTAACGATTTGTTTTGAGAAGCTTGCTTACGCTCACCTTGAACAACATGAATCGTTACAGCAGACTGATTATCTTCAGCCG
>CAKMZU010000185.1:3028-5434 GCA_929200485.1 uncultured Gammaproteobacteria bacterium
TCTTTCGCCATTGAGAAGGTTTGCGATTTCTTCGAAGGAATGGTTGTATTTTTATCGATTAACGGCGTCGCCACACCACCCATGGTTTCGATACCTAAAGTCAGCGGTGTTACGTCTAACAATAGTACGTCTGTCACATCACCGGAAAGTACCGCACCTTGAAGTGCTGCACCCATGGCAACCGCCTCATCTGGATTAACATCTTTACGTGGCTCTTTACCAAAAAACGCTGTCACTTTCTCTTGAACCATCGGCATACGTGTTTGGCCGCCAACCAATAGAACTTCGTCAATCTCAGAAGTCGAAAGATCCGCATCAGCAAGCGCTGTTTTCATAGGTTCTAATGAGCGCACAACCAGCTCTTCAACCAGTGACTCAAGCTTGGCTCGGGTTAATTTAACGACTAAATGCTTAGGTCCGCTTGCATCCGCAGTAATATACGGAAGATTCACTTCTGTTTGCTGGCTCGAAGAAAGCTCAATTTTTGCTTTTTCAGCGGCTTCTTTTAAACGCTGCATCGCAAGTGGGTCGCCTTTAAGGTCAATACCCTGATCTTTCTTAAACTCATCTGCGAGATATTCAATTAAACGCAAATCGAAATCTTCACCACCCAAGAAGGTATCGCCATTCGTCGCTAACACTTCAAATTGGTGCTCACCGTCAACTTCTGCAATTTCGATGATAGAAATATCGAAAGTACCGCCACCCAAGTCATAAACGGCAATGGTTCGATCACCCTTCGACTTATCCAGACCGTAAGAAAGTGCAGCTGCTGTTGGCTCATTAATAATACGCTTAACATCAAGACCGGCGATTTTGCCTGCATCTTTCGTCGCTTGACGCTGAGAGTCATTAAAATAAGCAGGAACGGTAACTACCGCCTCGGTCACTGACTCACCTAAGTAATCTTCAGCCGTCTTTTTCATTTTCTTTAAGACTTCAGCAGAAACCTGTGGAGGCGCCATCGCCTTGCCGCGTGCTTCTACCCAAGCATCACCATTGTCTGCCTTAGTGATTTTGTAAGGCACCATTTTGATGTCTTTTTGCACAACATCGTCTTCAAATCGACGACCGATTAACCGCTTAACCGCGAACAGCGTATTTTCGGGGTTAGTCACCGCCTGACGTTTTGCTGATTGACCAACAAGAATTTCACCATCATCTGTATAACCGATGATAGAAGGCGTTGTACGATCACCTTCCGCATTCTCAATAACTTTAACAGAGTCACCATCCATCACAGAGACACAAGAGTTTGTTGTCCCTAAATCAATACCGATAATTTTTGCCATTTATTTTCTCCTATGAGAACCCAAAGCATCGTTTGGGAAAATTATTTTTTAAAGCTGATCTTTAAATAAGGGCGCTTTTTTTAATTTCAATCCCTGTTTTAAAAATTTCCTTTCAAAACAGGAAGCCCGTCGAATTATCAAGGTGCTTTTGACACAACCACCATCGCAGGGCGAACCAACCGTTCATTTAATGTGTAACCTTTTTGCATCACATCAATAACAGTATTGGGCTCAACATCAGGATTAGGCACCATAGTCATGGCCTGGTGAAAGTTCGCATCAAAAGGCTCACCATGAGGATCGATAGCAACCACATTAAATTTACTCAATGCATCAGCAAAGCTTTTAAGTGTTAGCTCAATACCTTCTTTAATCGCCGGATCCGCTTCACTTGATGCATCAATTGCACGTTCAAGGTTGTCGATCACTGGCAGTAATTCACCAACAAACTTCTCCAGAGCGAATTTACGGGCATTTTCTACATCTTTTTGCACGCGCTTACGGACATTCTGTGTCTCAGCACGCTCTCTTAGAATTTGGTCTTCAAGCTTTGCGATTTTCTCTAAAGATTCGGCCAAAGCATCTGCCTCTAGGTTATCTGCAGCTGGTTTCTCTTTCGTGGCTTCCTCAACAGTCTCTTGAGCTTGTTGCGCTTCTTCTGTTTGCACTTCCGCTTCATCGGCCCGATCTACTTTTTGCTCGTCGCTCACGGATTCCCCCCTAGCAATTAAAAACAGTTTGTTTAGAAAATGTGTATGGCAATGAATATGGGGATTGCTCTGCATAATTCAAGGAAATCAAATCAAGGAGATCACGAAAAAATAAAAACTGGTATTTTATACAGTAAACTCCTTGCGATTTTACTGTAATTTTATACAATAGTTTTAAGGATACTCGAAACGAGATACTCAAGGATTAATAATACAGCTCAACAGAAAGGTTAAGCGCCAAAGTTAAAAAAGTGAATAAATTAAAAAAGACAGGCCAAAAAGACGATGTTAACTCACCTCTCTCTATCTGACTTTACCATTGCTGATAAATTACAAATGGATTTTACTGCCGGCATGACTGCTATCACCGGTGAAACCGGTGCAGGCAAATCGCTGGTACTTGA
>CAKMZU010000185.1:5444-7006 GCA_929200485.1 uncultured Gammaproteobacteria bacterium
AACGAGTATCACCGCAAGCTTTGATATCGAAAAAATTAAAGCCGTTAAATCCTGGCTCGACGAACACGACCTTTCAACAACCGATGATGAGTGCATATTACAACGTGCTATTACTAAAGACGGGCGATCAAAAGCCACTGTTAATGGCACACCGATAACCCTTGCAAAAATGCGGGAGCTTGGTAGTCAGTTAGTTGATATGCACAGCCAACATGCTCACCACAAACTCTTACAACGCACCCATCATGAATCCTTGCTTGATGCATTTGCACATCTTGAAACTCAGGTATCCGAGGTTAAAACTGCTTATGAGATCTGGCATGATAAACAAGATCGGCTAGATAGCTTATCAATACAGCTCAATGACGCAGAAAACCGTAAAGAATATTTAAATTTTCAGCTTGAGGAATTCAGTCATTTGGATATTCAGCCGAATGAATATCCACAACTCGAAAAGCGTCATGCCCAATCAGCCAATGCTGGTGAATTACAATTTGGCTGCCATCAGGCTCTGCTACTTTGTCGGATGAATGATGAATCCATTGAACGTCAACTACAACAATGCCAGCAGATGCTGATGCCGCTTGCAGGACATGACGAACGAATTAACAACATCACCCAGCTTTTAGAAGCTGCAAATATTAATATTAGTGAAGCGTGCGGTGAACTGCGTCAAGGCCTTGATAGCTTTCATTCGTCTCCACAAGAACTGAATGAAATCGAGTCAAGGCTAAGCCAATTCAATGACCTTGCACGCAAGCACCGCTGCAATCCAGAAGATTTATTAAACCTTCAAGAACAATTGTGCCAAGAGCTTGATAATTTACAGCAAGGCGATGATCGATTAATCGTGCTTGAGCATGAGGTTCAACAAGCACGGCTCGTTTATCACAAAACCGCTGTTGAATTATCAAATCTCCGAGAACTCGGCGCCCGTAAACTCAGCAAAAAAATTAAATCTCAACTCGCCAAACTCGGCATGAATGAATGCCAACTCTCTGTTGCATTAAACCACAACCCCGAGACCCCAAGGGTGACAGGTTATGATGCGGTTGAATTTATGGTCAGCACCAACCCCGGCCAGCCTTTACAACCCTTGAAAAAAATTGCCTCAGGGGGTGAATTATCCCGAATCAGTTTAGCTATTCAGGTTGTTATTGCGGAAACCACGGCCATGCCGGTACTAGTATTTGATGAGGTGGACGTAGGCATCGGGGGCGCAACGGCTGAAGTCGTCGGTAAATTAATGAAAATGCTTGCGCAAAAATCTCAAATCATTAGTGTGACCCACCAACCTCAAGTTGCCAGTCAAGCCGACCAGCACTTAAAAGCACAAAAGAATCAGACTAAGGAAACAACCACAACAAAACTGGCCAGTTTAAATCAAAACGACCGTATTCATGAAATTGCCAGAATGTTAGGCGGCATGGAGATTACTGATACAACGCTTAATCATGCTAAAGAAATGATCGGATTAATCTGAAAAGACAGATGGGAAAGGGGTTACAATTTAATTTCAGATTCCACCAAACACTTAATTTTTTAGTTAATCACCCTTTTTT
>CAKMZU010000186.1 GCA_929200485.1 uncultured Gammaproteobacteria bacterium
ATGCACTTGAATACGTTGCAAGCCCATATCTATCGGCCAAAAGTGAAGCCTGAAAAAAAACGGACTGTCGAGGATAAAAAAGCGCATCCGACGCAGAACATTTAAATTAAGATTAAAGCCTTTAGGGAAGCAGAAGATAAAAAGTTACCGTTTTTAGCAGGTAGTGCCTTTGCATCTGGAGACTTTTTATCGTGTAATGGTATTTTTTTAAATTCGGCTTCCCTTAGGGTTTGCCTGGTGATACAGGCAGATCGGCGTTATCGCGCTTTATCAAATGACTCTTTACTTCCGCCAATGTGAGTAATAGCCTCCCGAATATGATCTTTATGGTAGTAGTGATTATTACAATAATGATCATATAAAGGGGGATGTGAATAAAGTATGATTTTCTTGTCTTTATTGCATTCTATTTCTGAGAATTCATTTTTACCGACTCTGGTTAGGTTATAAATTTCCTCATCATTTTTTACTTCAGTTTTATAATATAATGGCCTAGATTCTTGATCTCGTTCAATAGGGTCTGTATAGGGTTTGTCGTCATTCGGATCTATATAGGGCGTGGAATCAAAGAATAGAATGGAATCGTTATCGATCTTTTGTGCATCTATATCTTCATTGACAAGTATGTCGCGGAGAAGGTTTGAAGCCTTGTATGTAGGAATATCGGATACAACTATGCTGCCGATAGGCGAAAAAACAGTAAGGTTATAAGTGGTTGTATGTATAAATATATTTTCATCTGAAAACTTTCCCTTGCCTACTTTCTCGTCTAGTTCCCATCTTCTTAGATCATCCCTCAAATCACTTATTTTATCTTCTAGTTGTTTAAATGATTTCTTGGTAATTAGTTCTCCGCTCGATTTTCTTTTTTCGTATTCTTCTTCAGACACACGTATTTTATTTTTAGTTGATTGAAAACTCGGATCCTTTTCTTTCGCTTCGTCCTGTAAGGGTTTCATTACAGTAAATAAAATATTCAAAGATTCTCTGTAGCAAGGAAACAGATTTTCATCTGTCTTTATTTTAGCCATTATCGTTTCGCGGGTATCTGATTGATAGATGACGCTATATGCAGACAAAGGATAAATAATTGAAAATACTAAAATACATAAATAAATATTAAAATTCAAAGCATGCTCCTGTTTACAATGATCCAACACACCCATTGTTTAGGCCGAGTAGACTGTTCTCGGACGGCCTCTCGAGTGTCGATTAATAAAAAATCTCTTGATATATAGATTTAGAGACGTAATAAGACAGAATCTAACAGCCTGCCAATACTCTCACTTATGTTGGAATCTATCTAAGTAGTGATTCTTCAATGTTGTGTAGATGTTTGCGGCAGGCAGGTTGCTGTCTTTTGCTAAATGACTGACTTATATCAATTGACAGATGCTATTGTTACAAGGTTCCATTTTTTTAAGAGAAAAAGTACGCTTCGATTTCAAGTTGTTCAATAAGCAGCTTATTTTTAGCGTGTTAGCGAAAAGAAGAAGACGTATGTATTGCAACTAAAGATAAAAGTTTCATTAAAAAGATCGGAAATGGTATAACAGGTTACGCAACCATTGTTTACTCCTTCTCTTTTAAATTTGAAATTAAGGTGGTCATGTTGTTTTTGAGAAAGGTCTGATGGATTCGGTATGTAAACAGACTGTTAATAAAGAGGCTATCAATATGCACTTGAATACGTTGCAAGCCCATATCTATCGGCCAAAAGTGAAGCCTGAAATAAAACGGACTGTCGAGGATAAAAAAGCACATCCGGTACTGAAATAAATAGAGGTTTAATTGATAGGTTTGATTAAAAAGCGGTGCTTAATTTTACCGCTTTTATCACCCCCCTTAATTTTACTAGAACGATATTTCACAGTAAAAGTCTGTGTTTATCATATCGTTCGACAGATTCAGGCGAGCAGCTTATATCGTCTTCCATTCACCCTGAAGTTGTCGAGGGATGCTTGCCTAATCAGACAATCGCTGTGCAATAAAGTTTTTGCCTTTAATATGCGTTATGGCTAATCTTCAGCCGTTATGACAGCAAATTCCTTCATATTGCCTAAGGCTTTGACCACATTAGTTGCATCGGATGGGATGTCATCTGGCTCACCTCCATAAGTCGAATGCCCCCATGTTACAACGCTTCCATCGCTTTTTATTGCGATAAAGGAAAGATAACTGCCTTCGATTTTAATGACATTTTTTAATAAGTGAGCAACATAGCCGTAATCTCCGCCTGATACGCTGGAACCCCAGCTGACCACAGTGCCATCCTGTTTAAGGGCCGAGAAAGCGGATTTATTCCCTGTAATTGAGATAACATTTGTTAGCTTGTCTTCAGCGGCAGTTAAGTCACCGCCATAGCCGGAATCTCCCCAAGCAATAATAGTGCCATCCTCTTTAAGGGCTGCAAAAGCTTGGTGTGCAGCAGTAATTGAGGTGATGTTTGTCAACTGGTTTTGAACGGTGCCAGAGTTTCCTCCATAGGCACTTTGTCCCCAAGTAACGACAGTGCCGTCTTCTTTGAGAGCTGCAAATGCGTAGCGATTGCTTGTGATATTGATAACATTTGTTAGTTGGCTTTGGATGCTACTACTGTTGCCTCCATAGGAAGAATTCCCCCAGGTGATTACGCTCCCATCTTCTTTTAATGCAGCATAGGCATGGTCATTAGCATGGAGGCTTTTGATACCCGTTAGCTGGTTTTTAAAAGAGTCACTTAAAGACGTACTGCCATACCCCCAAGTAACGATACTTTTATCGGATTTTAGCGCAGCAAGACTATTTGAAGCCCCTGCAATGGAAACCACATTATTTAACTGGCTTTGAACACTACTGGAATCACCACCAAAATTATTTGAGGGCCAGGTAATCACACTGCCGTCTGCTTTAATGGCTGCCATAGCACTGGAACCAATAAACACTTCCTTTATATCAGTGAGCTGGCTTTGAACTGAGCTGGTGTCTCCTCCTTTAGATGCATCTCCCCAGGTTTTGACATGGCCATCAGTAGTTATCGCAGCTGTTGCCTCGTGCAAGCGGCTAATAGAAAAGACATTATCATAACTGCCGTCTGTTATTTTACCGCTATCGTCCCAGGCAACTACCCCTCCATAGCCTTTGCAGTCCATAGAGATTGTGTTGGAGACGGTTTTGGTTGGGGTTGTAGCAGAAACTTTTATAGAGCCACCGCCAATATTATCGCCATAAACTTTACCTCCTTCGACGGTCAGAACGTCAAAATTGCTTTCCCAGGCAAGCCAGGGTTCATCGGTAACGATTTTTCTGCTGTTGTCAGGGAAGGTAGCTACGGCAGTCAACTGAAAGGTGTCGCCTTTTAATACCCTTGCATTTTTTGGATAGAGCTCAATAGATGATAGTTCAGGTGCAATTGGGGTGGGAGCCATGTGAGCAGGCCAGATAATAGTTAGATTGTCCTTCTCTGGCAGATTCACGACAGCATTTAATTTATCGTTACCTGTTAAGTCGATGTGTATTAAGTGAGGATGGTTTTTGAAATCTAGCATTAAAAAGTCATTATGTGACATAAACAATGCAGTCGCCTGATGCAATGGCGTTAAATCAATGGTTTCAAACTCGTTGTTGTCAATAAAGAGCGCATAGAGTTTATATAGATAAGAGAGATCGATGGATTTAAGTTTATTGTTTTTTAATTCCAGATACTCTAAACCAATAAAATGACTTAACCCTTCAGTTGTTTCCAGTGATTTTCCTGAGCAGTAAATTGAAGTGAGATTATGTACATATTCCTGGATGGGTATCCCTTCGGTTGCACAGCGGACAAAATTATTATCGTAACGAGACAGGAGTTCTTCCACGGTTATTTTCGGTTGACAGTCTATTTTAAGATCAGCAAAGAGTTTATCTGCTAATAACTCAGGGTGGCTGATAGCGCAGACGAAGTCATTAGGTGCTTCAATCACTTCTACGGTAAAAACTTTGTCTCGTTCAACTTCTACGCTAAAAAGAGCATTAGAAATTAGCGTGAGTTCCTTATTGTCAATCTTTACTTTGAGTTGATCACTTATGCCTAGTCCAGAGACTTCGCCTATGATAGTCAATGTTGATGATCTAAGATGCTCGGGTAATATCAGCTCAGTCAGTTCTCCATTGTTTGAAAAGTCTGGCATATTCAATTCAGTATTACCATCAAGGTTTAAATGATAAAGTTTTGTGCTATTGCTTGTATCAAGGTTGGATATGTTGTTATGACTAAAGTCAGCATGTTCTAACGTGCTATTAAATTGTAGAGAGAGATTAGTTAACAGGTTATTTGATAACTTTAAATGTTCAATATTGGGTGCATTAGCGATATCGATGGTTGTAAGTTGGTTAAACGACGCATCTAAGTGATTTAAGCTAGAGCTTGTAGGGAAGCTTAAGTTAGTCAAACGGTTATTTGAGACATTCATCTCCATGAGTATATTGGGTGTCGGCAGACTGATGTTGGTAAGTTCATTCTCTGACAAGTCAACTTTTTTAAGGTAACTTTGCTTGGAAAGATCAATATAACTTAATTTGTTTTTTGAAATATCCAAATTATCCAGCTTGGGATTTTTAGTTAGGTCAACCGATGTCAGCAAGTTTTCTGCTAAGTGCAAGGTTTTTAGTTCGCTAAAATATTGTATGCCATCAAGGGTGTCGATATTTCTGTTTTCGCAGTCAATATAATCAATTAAATCAACAAAAACCTGCAAGCCATGGTTTTCATTGATGCATCGGGTAAAAGCATTATCATTGTTGTCCATGACCTCATTAAGACGATATCTGGCAGAACATTGAAAGTTTAAATTGTCTTGATCCGAGGTTACCTCAAAATCAGCAATGGCGATAGAGCACTTTTGTGCACTGTCAGGATTAAATAAAGAGACGGAGACATTTTTTCCTTCTTGAACTGTAAAGGTAAACCGCCCATTAGGAGTAACAGTTTGAGAGTTTCCATCAAGTGTGACAATAACATCAGAGCGATTGCCTGTCACAGACCCTGAAAGCTTGTAATTTTTTAGGGGCTCGGTTTCATTTTCTTCAGAATTGCTACTGTCTTCGGGGGTTGGGTTATTTTCAGGATCAGGTTCTTCTTCGGTTGTTTCTGTGTTTTCGGTTGTACTATCTCCACCATCGCTACTGTTTTCGCCCTCATTTCCTTCTTCACCAGTGCCTGTTGTAGTCACTTTTTCTGTCTCGTCTGTTTCTTCCTCTGAAGTAGTTTCAGTGTCACCTTCACCGCCGGAACCGGTTCCACCTTCACAAGCAGCAAACAATCCAAGGAACAAAATGAATAGAAGATAATAGACACACTTTTTCATGATGATGACAAAATCGTAAATGGATTATTTTTATTTTAGTGATAAATCCAAAATTTACGCTGTCTTGGAGAAAAGTGTAATGTTCTGTATCAGATAAAATGGGTGGGTGACACGATTAAATAGAATATTCTTGAGAATCTTTTGGCTGAGGGATGGTAAATATCACACAATATGTCATTAAAAGGGAAAGGATACTGGCGATTAGCCAAAAATACTGGACGTATTCAAAATGGTAGTGCAGGCTCTCGGCTTCAGTCGTGTAGATAAGTTTGGCTGAAATAAGCTCCTGAAAAGCGGTGGCCATATAGGCGAACAACCCCAGAAGCCCCTTAACTGCACCAATACTGTTTTTTGGGAGAATATCGCACGCATAAAGACCCGCCAGAAAAATCAATAGTCCCCCCATCGAAAACCCCAGCAGGATAAATATGGCCTTGTCAATCCATGGGTCGTTCGGACACAGGATCAGTAAACTAAAGGCTAATGCATTCACACAGCCAAATAAAAGAGAAGGCGTGTGACGATTGGATAAAAACCATTTATCCGAAATAATACCGGAGACTAAAGCACCTATAAAACCCGCGCCGGTATAAAAACTCATCATGATCCCGGCAGCGGTAAGCGAATACCCTTTTTCCTGAAGGTATAAAACTGCCCAGGAACTGATACCTGACCGTGTGACGTACATAAAGGCGCAAGCGAAGCCAAGCAGCCACAGCAGAGGAAGTTTAAGCAGACACATTTGCTGGTTAAACGTATCCTTAGGTGAGAGGGTATCCACTTTGTGGAGAGGCTCATCAAATAATCGTTGAGGGCTAGGAAATCCATAAGTTTCTGGGCGATCCTTCAACAGAAACAAGACAGCCAATCCGCTGGCAAAAGAAGCGACTCCGGACAAAATAAAGCCAACTTCCATACCGTAGAAACTGACAATAAACGTCGTTATTGTCCAGGACAATCCTTCGCCGCATTGACGAATGCTGCCCCAGATAGAGTAGGCACTGCCTATCTGAGAGGTTGGATACCATTGAAAGAGAATAACGCAACATGGCGCTGAACCAACCGACTGACACCAACTAATAAAACTAATAACAATAACCCATGTCATTGTTGAGTTGATCGAAGCTAGGGTACATTCCAAAATCCCACCAATGAATAACGAAAGAGTGATAAAACGGCCAATATGGACATAATCCGAGATAAATCCATTAACAATTTTACCTGCCGCGTAGCTCGCGTAGTAAGCAAAGCCGATAAGCCCTAGTGACTCCAGCGTTAGGATGTTGTTGTCAAGTAAGGGTTTTTTTGCAATGGCAAGGGTCATTCTGACGGCATAATACAGTACGTAACCTGCAATTAATCCAGTAAATACCTGTAGCTGAAAGGAGCGAAATTTGGATTTATCCCAACAGGTTGGTTCTTGATTCGCGCCTGTGAGAAGAAAACGGATCATATTTCAGATTCATCAGAGCATTTGAGTGATAAACGAGATAGTAGACAACAGACATAGTTGAATGTTCATTGATGATTACATCATTAATGTATGGCAATGACTAAGGGAAGCAGAAGATAAAAAGTTACCGCTTTTTGCAGACAGCGCTTTGCCATCTGCAGACTTGTCATCAACGCACAAAGCTTTTTGCCCATTTCATTCTAACAAGT
>CAKMZU010000187.1 GCA_929200485.1 uncultured Gammaproteobacteria bacterium
TATCAATATCGGTGATAGGCATAGCTAATTTAGACGGTAAAACCTGCTTTAAATTCAATGTAATGGCGCAAATTCAAACAGTGGTGTATGATGCGGCCATATTATGAACTAAACGAGATAATAATTTGATCATCAAGTGGTTTAAAGGCAGCAAAGAGAAAGCTTCTGATTCAGCGAGTAAGCAGCTGTCTGTCGATAAAAAAAAACCATCTAAATCTCCATCCAAGAAGAACAAGCAACCGTCCAATACAGATAAATCTCAACGATCGAAAAAGTCCTTACGTCCAAAATGGGATATTAATACGTTTGATGTACCTGAAGTCGATGGAAAAACCCGTTTTCATGATTTATCAATCCACATCGACTTGATGCAGGCGATTCACCAATCCGGGTTTGATTACTGCACACCGATTCAAGCCCAGACCTTACCTCATACCTTAAAAGGGCAGGATGTCATTGGTAAGGCGCAAACAGGTACGGGAAAGACCGCTGCCTTCTTGATTACAGTGATGGATCAATTATTGTGTCACCCATTAGAGGGCAAGCGTTATCTGTCTGAGCCTCGAGCATTAATTATTGCGCCAACGCGAGAGCTGGTAAAGCAAATTGAAGATGATGCAAAAAAACTGGGTCAATTTTCAGATTTATCTATTGTTTCACTGGTGGGGGGAGAAAAATTTGAAAAGCAAGAAAGCCAACTGAAACGAGACTTTGTCGATATTGTCGTCGCCACCCCGGGTCGGCTTATTGATTTCGTTCAACAGAAAAAGATTTACCTTGATCGTGTTGAAATAATGGTATTGGATGAAGCAGATCGTATGCTTGATATGGGGTTTATTCCTCAGGTCAAACAAATTGTTCGTGCAACACCGCATAAGGAAAATCGACAGACCTTATTGTTTAGTGCCACCTTTGATCAGGATATCATTAATCTCAGCAAGCAGTGGACGATTGATCCTTATGAGATTGAGGTCGAAGCAGAAACTGTCACCACGGATAATGTCGAACAGATCAGCTATATGGTCGCTGACAGTGACAAGGTGCGTATGATTGCGAAGCTGACTAAAGAAGACGATGTTAAACATGCAATCATTTTTGCCAATCGAAAAGATCAATCCCAAACGCTCTATGACAAGCTGATTGGGTTAGGGTGTAAAGTTGGGATATTAACGGGCGATATTCAGCAATCAAAACGAACCCAAACCTTAAAGCAGTTTAAAGAAGGCAAGGTGAATGTGTTGATTGCAACGGATGTCGTTGGCCGAGGTATTCATATCGATGGCATTACCCATGTCATTAATTATAACCTGCCGCAAGAACCTGAAAATTACGTTCACCGAATCGGCAGAACGGGCAGGGCCGGTGCCAAAGGGATTGCCATCAACTTAATTGGTGAAGAAGATACCTATGATGTTGAAACGCTCGAAACCTACTTAGGCTATAAGTTAGAGCTTAAATTACCGCCTGAGCATCTGCTTTAATAATATTTATTTCGATACATTCTTTGAAAGACCTGTGCAACATCTTACCCCCTCAACTTATCCAAATCCAATAGACGAGATGTCTCTTTCAGAAAGCTATTACCAGCTCGATGAGAGAGAGCAAACCGTTTGGGATGGGATAATTGAACAAGGCATAAGCAGCTGGGCTGACCGCTTTGAGCGTTTAGCGGATCTTTATACTGATAAAATGGTTATTGAGTGTGTTCACACAAAGACGCGATGGAGTTACCGTGATTTAGATCGGTTTGCCGATAATATCGCCGGTTGGGCGATTAGGCTCAGAGAATCACGCATCGGCATTTGTTTGAATAACAGCCCAGAGTTTTTAGCATCAGTGTTGGGCTTGGCTAAAGCAGGTATAACAGCGGTGCTTTTCAATACCCGTGAACCCTCACAACGATTAGATGAACTGGCAAAAAAAAATCAGGTTAAAACGGTACTTACCCTCAACCAGCCGGATGAAATAACGGCTATACTCCCAAAAATTCAGGGAGTGTTCAATTATGATGTGGCAAGGTTACTGGCGATACCGTGGCAAGGGCGAGTGACGAAAGTCCATCGACAACAGATTAGCCTTGATGATACAGCCGTTGTCATTTTTACCAGTGGTACATCAGGGTTAAGTAAAGGCGCTTTATTCAGTCACAGGCGACTCATCGGTGCAGGTATCGCATGGTCCTTAAGAAATACATTTGATCAGAATACGCGCTGCTATATTCCACTACCGCTTTATCATGGTAATGGTCTGGCAGTTGCATTTGCCAGCTGTATTGAAGCAGGTGGTACGGCGGTAATACGGGAACGTTTTTCAGTCAGCGCTTTTCTTTCAGATATACGACAATATCAATGCAACAGTGCCGTTTACATCGGTGAATTGTGGCGCTACTTATTGAATTCCAAGCCTCAAACGAATGATGCGGACAACCCCTTGAAAACTGTGTTTGGTAATGGGTTGAGCATGGATATGTGGGAAGCGGTAACACAGCGATTTGCCATTGATCATGTTGTTGAGCACTTCGGTGCAACAGAAATGCCCGCGAGTGCGCTGACTAACTGGTTTGATGTACCAGGCTATTGTGGTTTTATACCGCCTGAACACGCGCATGCGAAAAATATAGTGCTGGTTAATTCGGATAATCTGGTTGTGCCTGACGGTGAAGCGGGTGAGGCATTGCTTAGAGTGCCCGGAGGAGAGTATAAAGGTTATCTGGATGAAAGTCAGAATGCGGCTAAAGTCATTAAGGGTTTGTTTGGTGAAGATGATTTGTGGTGGCGTTCAGGTGATTTGTTAAAACGTAACACGAAAGGTTTTTTTACCTTTATTGACAGACTAGATGGCAGCTTTCGCTGGAAGGGTGAGAATGTCAGTACATTGGACGTGGAGCAGGCAATTTATGCCAGTGGGTTGGTGAAAGAGGCCGTTGTTTATGGCGTTAAAATTATCGGTTTACCAGGTAAAGCAGGTATGGCATCCATTGTTCCAAAAGACGTCATGAGTGAAGATTCAGTGAATCGGCTGTTGGATTTTCTTCAAAAACGACTTGCGCCTTATGCTATTCCGTTATTGGTTCGGGTGATGCCAGATAACCATCCGACCACCACTACCTTGAAAATATTGAAAACCCGGCTTGCGGCTGAGAGTATGAAGCTTTTGGATAAATATCCACACTTTATGTTGATCAATGGAACTTATCACTTAAAGGATGCCTCAACACTTAATAAAATATTAACAGTGGAGGAGAGCAGTAGAGGATGAATATAGCAGCAACGCGTTTTCATACCAATGGTGGAAAAACTCAGCCTGACCTTGAAATATTAAAGGCGTGGTGCTCTCAGGCCTTGGCCTATGCTGATCAGTTATTAGTTGCTACAGACCATTATTTATTTGAATCAGTCGAGCGGGGATTGTTTGAGTTTTGTCAGACAGTGAAGGTATTGCTTGTTAACCCCTGGCAGGGTTTTACAACCCCTTTAAATGCCTTGTTGGATGAGGCGACACGTTTTGGTGGGCGGTCGATTTTGATTCAAAGTGTTGAAGTTCAAAGCAGGCCATCGCATATTCGTTTATTACATGAGCATTTGCATGAAGATACCTTGGTGGTTGGCGCTAAACTGACAAAAGAGCATGGTCAATCAACCGGCATCCAGAAAATTGATGCACTTAATTCGCCCTGGAATACACTCGCATTGTGGGATTTGCAGAAACTGAATATTACAGGTTTTTCTGGCTTAAGTAATGGGGTGTTGGATGGTATACCCGGTGGTATGGAGGAAGTTGTCACTATCTCATTACTGCAGCATTTGTATCCAGATATGACTAAATCCAAGTTAATTCAATTACCTCATCTGAGTTGGGATATTATCTGGAATGATCAGGCGCGTTTAGATTACCATCAGACGAAAATGAACAGTAAATTAAAACGTGCAGAGATACAGTTGCAGCACTGTCAACACCCACGCGGCAACGTTGAAGTGATGTAATGCCAAAGGAGATGATTTATAACGAATCAAGACAGTTTTCCTGTCGCCCAAAAAAAATATTTGTTCCGGAGAATACAGCGGAGTTGGCTCAGCAGCTCGAATCCATTCGCAAAACGTCGATGTCCTTACGATTGGTTGGCGGTGCATTGTCGCCGAGCGATATGGCCATGAGTAATGATGCGCTCATACGGATGGATCAATTCAATAAAATCACCCATATTAATCAAAAAAATCGAACGATAACCGTGCAACCCGGTGCGACACTTCATAAGATGAATCAAGCACTGGCAGCAGCAAATCTTGCCATGCCCGTGCTTGGCTCAATCACGAAGCAAACCATTGGAGGTGCGGTCGCAACGGGTACACATGGAACGGGAATAAACGTTGGCTCGCTGTCAACATTGGTGGCTTCGGCGCGTTTACTGACCGTTGAAGGTGATTGGATAGATACGGAGAAGTTAGACAAAACAGAAGGCCTGAATGGCATAGCCTTAAGCCTCGGGAGTCTCGGTATTGTCGCAGAACTCACACTGAATGTTTCAGATGCGTTTAATCTGTCTGTGACCGAAGCACCCAATACACTAGAAAATGTGCTTGAAAATCTACAGGAGCGGTTGCTATACGACCATTACCGTTTTTGGTATATCCCTCATGCTGACCGTGTCTGGGAGTGGCAAGCAACGCGTTGTGCGCCCACAAAGGGATCAGATAATCTAACTATCGTCCAGCGCTTAAGGCGATGGTATGATGAAAAGCTGATTAATTATCATTGCTTTCAATTTCTGCTGTATATCAGCACGCACATGCCATCAATAGTCCCGGCAATTAACCGATGGACAGCACAAAAACGGTTCAATACCCCTAAAAACACCTTTAACGACAGCGTGTCGCAATTTACCTTTGATTGCCTGTTTCAGCAGCATGTGAATGAATGGAGTATCCCCATTGAAAAGACGCCACAAGCACTGACACAATTGCGCGATCTTATTGCGCATAAAGGTTATAAGGTTCATATGCCGATTGAAGTCCGTTTTGTCAAAGGCGATGACCTTTGGTTAAGCCCCTGTCAGGGACGGGATAGTTGTTATATTGGTGTGATCGCTTATACCCCTTACGGTAAACAACCGGAGTATCAAGCATACTTTCAGGATGTTGAGAAACTGATGTTGTCATTGGGCGGGCGGCCACACTGGGCGAAATATTTTTCTACTGAAGGCGATAAAATTGCTGCCAGTTATCCGCATTGGCAGGATTTTCAAATGCTAAGGAAAAAACTGGACCCTCACTATCGCTTGAGAAACGCATTTACAGAACGTGTTCTTGATAGCCAGCCGCTTGATAGTCAACCGCTTGATAGTCAACCGCTTGATAGTCAACCGCTTGATAGTTAAACAAGGTAAGGCATGATGAGTATTGATGTATTGATTATTGGTACCGGTGAATATGTCACGGGTTTAACTCACGGATCGGTGATTGATTCTGATAAAAGTCTCGGCGTTATAGGTATTGTGTTATTCGACCTTAGGAGACGGGGCCTTGTGAATACCATTCGGATTTGTGGTCAGCGAGGCAATCGCTTTCCTTTGATCCGGAAGCATTTTCGGAAAAACATTGCTGATACCTATCAGGAAATGAATGTTGAGTTTACTCAGTATCCAGAAGATGACGAGTATGATTCCCGTGCATGGCATCATGCGTTAGCTGAGATGGCAGCAGGCGGCGCGGTCATTATCGTGACACCGGATGATAGCCACTATGAAATGGCAAAAGCTGCGCTTGAAAAGGGCTTGCAGGTTCTTGTCGTTAAGCCACTGGTTAAGTCGCTCAAAGAGCACCAAGCGCTCAATACATTGGCGCAAAAGCATAACCTTCTGCTTGCAACGGAAATGCACAAGCGTTTCGATCCTTTCTATATGGATGCTCGCGATAGAGCCGAGAACTTAGGTGATTTCAGTCATTTTTACAGTTACATGAGTCAGCCTAAACACCAGCTTGATACCTTCAGCCAGTGGGCGGGCAAGTCATCGGATATCAGTTATTATTTGAATTCACACCATGTTGACTGGCTTGTTTGGTGTCTTTCAGGTAGGACGAGACCAGAAACAGTGTCAGCACTTGCGGCAACAGGCGTTGCGTCTAATAAGCTGGGCGTAGAAATGGAAGATACCATTACCTTGAATGTTCAGTGGCGCAATTTAGGCACACACCATTTAGCCATGTCGTCGCATACGGCATCATGGATAGCGCCTAAAACTGATGCGCATTCGCAGCAGCGTTTTTTTTATATGGGACATGAGGGTGAGTTGCAGGTTGATCAGGCTCATAGAGGCTATCAGCAATCAACGTCTGCAGGCTACGCCAGCCTTAACCCGCTTTTTATGAAATATACACCCACTAACGGCTATTTTAGTGGCCAGCAAGGCTATGGCTACCTGAGTATTGCGTATTTTATTGAGGCAGCACTTGCAAGAAAAAAGGGCGAATGGAATATTATGCTTGAAGAACGTTTGGCAAAAGCCAGTGAAACGCAGCAGGTAACAGCCATTCTTGAGGCAGGTAGACAAAGCCTTGATGCTGGAGGAAAAATTACTCGTATTGCTTACACTGATGGGGCATCAATAGTTCCAGCTTATATTTCAGCCGAATAATGTACTATTGTTTCACGAATTTACTGGGTTCTTCACTAATGCGCTGATAAATATCTACACAAATATTCTTGTTATTTCAGGTATCTTCGTCTGGATTGCTCAGCATAGCGCATTGCCATTTATCAAGTCTGTAATTTCTCAGCATAGCCAATACAGGTTTTGGTGTTTTCCACTGTAGTAGTAGCGTTCCTGTTAGTTTCCCATGATTATCTTGTTGAATGACAAGTTTGGTATCTCGTTTTATTGAGCTATTGCCTGGAGAGATTGCCTGGAGAGATTGCCTGGAGAGATTGCCT
>CAKMZU010000188.1:0-3089 GCA_929200485.1 uncultured Gammaproteobacteria bacterium
CCTAAACGTCTGAAGTGAAACGGGTCATACCCAAAGCACTCGCTGCGCTCGCGGGGCAGGCTCTCGCCGGGTGTGGGGTTTCTCCATGTGCCCCCGGGGGTATAAAAGAGTAGGTCATCGCCAAGCTTTTAATGAGTTGAATTCGATGAATTTTTGTTGTTGCAAGAGCGCATCTGACAATACTCAACTATATCCTAAATTCAGCAGTTAAAACTCAAAAAATCTCTATAGTGCCTCTGTTTAAAGGTGATCACGTGAATAGAAACATTCACCCTTTGGGTGAACGCTACTATTTGCCAAAGTCTTTGCCTCATATGCACTTCAGAAGAATTGTTGTTTTTAACGGCTTTTGTTAGGTTTATCTCTAGACTTTTAACATTAATAGTCTCTTTAACCTCCTTTTCTCAAAGCTTTATTGAATCATAAGTTTGATCAAAAGCTGATTCAGGTAAAGATCAAATTACATCTTAAATATCATGAGCCAACTTCTAATGGTTTTTAGTTCGAAAGTAGCTTTTTCTTCAGGTGTTTTTAAGTTAATTGTATTATTAAGCAGCTGCTTTTTATTTGAATAAAAAGTCAAAATAAACCCTCAGTCATTTGTAGACAGGTAGGAAATTAGAAATTAAAAAGGCAGAATTAGGTTTACTCAGGTTTCACGATTCTGAAGACTCCAATATTTGGAGTTTTGTTCAAAACTGCATTTTTTATCGCTTCAAAAGTTTCTCTGGTTATTCGGCCACCGTTAATTTCACGGAAACAACATGTTTCGTCGGCTTTTTCGGCGGTTGTTGGTTTTTTGAAATATACCAAATCATTGTTTGGTTGAGTCGAGTCAAACATAGCGTCGTAATCATGTGCCGTCAAATTGCGGATAGTTACTATTTTTTTTTCATCATCTGAAAATTTAAAATGTAAATGGGTGCGTTCGCACTTGGATAAGTCTTCTGGCCCGACGTATAAATTATAGTAGGTATAACCTGTACGCTTAAAATGCTCTGATTCTTTTTGTTGCTCTAGCCAATTCCATAAATTTTTAGATAAATTGGGGTTATCTTTTTTATTGTATCTTATCAAAGAGCCTATTGGATTTTGTGACATTTCTAGGGTTAACTTGAATAGGAATATTTTAACATTTTGTTCCAGAGGTGCAGAATTCACAGAGCCCGTTGCAAGTAAAAAAGTTATACATAGAAAACATATAGACTTCATATTCATAACATTCATTTGATATTCACAAAAATCAGCTCGTAATTAAATATTATGGATTCTAATGAAACAATAAAGTTCAGATTCTAAACAAAAAGAGAATAGGGAACTGATGTAATGCTACTAAGTCAAAAGACAACAATAAGTTAAAGATCTTCAGTCTTACATTTTCTGGCAAGCAAGTTATTATTTTACTCGATTTATTTTGTTAGGCGAATTTTACTTCCATTCCTTATATTATTATTAATATGTGAAAAATTACTGATGAAATATGGGCGGCATGTTTTTTATAACTTTGTGCTTAGTTTATTGATAGTGTCTTTTAGGCCTGCATTTGCAGCCGATGCAAGTCAGATCGAACAAGCCAAGGTTAAAGATGATCCTAATCAGCAGATTATGAAAGTTTTGTTGATTGGCGGATCAGTCGTTGTGCTTGTAGCTCTAGCAGGTGCCGGTGGCATGTTATTGGAAAAAGCGCAGGATAAGAAAAAAGAAAAATGCCGTATTCATTCGCCACAAGATGAGTTAACTGTTTCATCCCAGTTTATGACCCACGATTTTTCACCTTCAATTTTCCCGGATTCTGATGATAATATTTTTGATGCTAAATTCCCTGACATAGCCTTCCCTAAAATACCTCCGTTAATCGATTTGCCGGAGTTTCCTGATGCCAATTTCAATCGTCATCAAACATCAACAAGTGATAGTGATCACTATTTGAATGAATTCGAATTGGCGCAAAGAAAAAATGATCAGGCATTAGCAGATCTGATTTATGACTCAACGCGATTTGATAAAACAATACAATTCTATAGTAGACCTGATTCAAAGAGTACGCTGAACCTAAAGAAGGGATTAGACGCTAGTGGAAATGCTAATCTTACTTTGGAATTTAACGATAAAAGTCAATCGAATAATCCCAATTGGTATCGGTCTGCAAAACGAGTACTTCCTTTTCCGAAGTCAAAAGAAGAATTGCGGGAGTTAATAAGCCAATTTAGACACAAATATCACTTTGATTCGACTACTTTTCTTTGAATAATGGCATTTGTTTTTTCTATCTCTCTATTCTTAGCCCTTTCTTGCTCGTCAAAATAGGCCGCATTTATTATGTTTGCGTTAGCCTTTCAAGTCTTGAGTTAAGTTCTAATGATGTTACCAAGTTTGCCAGTAGTTTGCGTAAAAGGGTGGCTAATGTTCATGACTTCAATCATGCCAGTAATCGAAGGACTTACTTTAGGTGGTGTTGGCATGAGTATTTCAAATCCGTGGATGTACTTATCACACCATTAATGAGTAGGGATGCGTTTGAACATGACCATAGAGACTTCAAGGATCGATCAGTTCAAGTCGATAATAAAAAACAAGGTTATTTCGGGCAAATATTTTGAGCTGCCTTAGCATCAAATTGTTATTTGCCAGCAACGGTTATCCCAGCTGGATTATCAAGTAATAGTTTGCCCATTAGGTTACAAATTATAGAGCCTGAATATGGTGATCTATTCACAATCGAAGTGGCAAAGTTGCTTGAAAACGAAGGTCTTGGATTTAATGCGCCAAACAGTTCCCCAGAGATTAATTTAAGGTGCTTATTGCTACTTGGATTCTATTGAAAACGGTAGGGGTTTTTATGTACATATTCCCGTGATTTAAGCATTATCTAGAATTGCAAAGCGCACGCTAGATACGATATTGGATCAGTAGAATTGATTGGATAGAGTCAACCATTAAGACAAAAATGCGCGCAACCTATTGGTGCGCTCGCTGTAAGGTGGTGCAATTGACATCTAGATAGACGTTAAGAATATAAAGCCTGGCCTCTATATAATCCCTTAAAAGTCTGTCCTTCTCGATATTTGGGGTATTCTTTACCTTTATAC
>CAKMZU010000188.1:3099-6551 GCA_929200485.1 uncultured Gammaproteobacteria bacterium
CCTTTATACCTCACCATTTCCTCTGCAGAGAGTACCGAAGGCACTGTCGCTGCTGGGGTTGTCGAATGCGGCGTTTTTAATGGAACAACAACGGAGTCATTGACGTGCACTTTAGGTTGCCCAGCGAAGACAACCAGCTCATTATATGCATCTCTAAGTGTAGATGACTCAGTTAGTTCAACATATTCTTTAATCATGTTTAAGAAATCTGGGTGCGATAGCTTAAGTTTTACCCCTAATTCATCCTGAATAACAGTAATACACATCCTTGCTTTACTTATTGCATCGGCACTGAGCATCCAGCTTTTATCGCTCATAAGTAAACCTCTTGAAAGTCATATTTATTATAATTAGCAATTGCCATGCCATAAGAGTACCTAGATATCGAGTAGAACTTTACAGCGTTTGAAGTATAAAGCCCTTTTCTATTGTCAGATAGGATAATCCTCTTTCCTTAATGAGTTATCTTGTCAGGAGTATCGTTTGTCTAGCCCATTTCCTTATTTAGAAGAAGGTTGTCATCGTACGGCTTTGATTTCAGATGAAAAAGTGATCGATTATGGTGAGCTACAGAGTCTCATAACGTTAGTAGCTCAATCGTTATTAGCTGATAGCAATGATCTTCAAGAAGAGCGCATAGCCATATTTTTACCTGCCTCTATTGAATATGTGCAGGCCCTGCACGGTGTTTGGCGTGCAGGTGGTGTAGCTGTCCCTTTAAATATTAAATCTTCACTTGAAGAGCTCAAGTATTTTCTAAATACAGTGAATATAACCCGCATATTGACAACTGATGAGCATAAATCGAAATTAGAGTTACTATCGGATGAAATGAAGATTTCGATTTTGGATGTGAATCAACTAAGTCATTCAGAGGCGAATCTCCCCAGTATTGAATTATCACGTCGGGCAATGATTTTGTTTACCAGTGGTACAACTAGCAAGCCAAAAGGCGTAGTCACGACACATCATAATATTCATGCCCAGATAACAACATTGATAAAGGCCTGGCAATGGACAGAACATGACGCTATTCCTTTGTTTTTACCTTTGCATCACGTGCATGGGATAATCAATGTATTGAATTGTGCGCTTTGGGCTGGCGCAAGTATTCGATTATTTTCACGATTTGATCTCGCCAGTATTTGTTCTGCCGTCGCTAACAATGAATTTACCCTATTTATGGCTGTGCCAACTATTTACACAAATTTAATAGATTACCTTGAGGCGCAGCCATATCAGAAGAAAGGATTGATTTGCGACGGTTTTGCAAAAATGCGAATTACTATTTCAGGATCAGCAGGATGCCCTGATTCAGTTGCTGATCATTGGAATGCATTAACAGGGCAGCATTTGTTACAGCGTTATGGGATGACAGAAGTAGGGATGGCGATATCTAACCCGTATTTAGGTGAGCGGCTGACAAATAAAGAAGGCAAGCCTCTGCCTGGAGTCAGCGTTGCATTGTTTGATGAGGAAGGGCAGGAGATAGTTGAAGATGACCGGCCAGGTGAGATTCGCATAAAAGGCGATAGCGTTTTTCTTGAATACTGGAATAACCGTAAGGTTACTGAAGAAAGCTTTGTCGATGGCTGGTTTTGCACAGGCGATGTCGCTAAACTGTCTCATGGCTCCTATAAGATAATGGGGAGATCATCAAGTGATATTATTAAGTCAGGTGGGGTTAAACTTTCTGCTCTGGAGATTGAAAGTGTATTACTGATGCATGAATCCATTAAAGAGGTAGCTGTGGTGGGTAGACCCGACGATAAATGGGGGGAATCGGTAACCGCCTATATTGTCCCGCTTAGTGGGGCTGAAATTGTTTATCCGCATTTCAAAGCATGGTGTGCTGAAAAAATGTCTCCTGAGAAAATTCCTAAGTCAATTCACCTGGTTTCTAGTTTGCCTAGAAACGCGATGGGTAAGATAACAAAAAAACAGCTCTAATGATTTTATTCATAGGGTGTTATATAACAAAAGGCGGTGTGGAAAGAAGCGTTGTAAAGGGATGTTTTTCTAGTGTATTCCAGTCATAGCGGCTTTTGCTAAAACGTTATGGAGTATAGTCAAATCATTGCAGTGTATAAAATTTTCATTTCTAAATTTAAGGGCACCTCTAAAAATTATTGACATCTCGTAAGCTATTAACAAAAAAGCTAAGTGTTAATTTCTAACTTTTATGAACTAGTCCGTAAAATAATACTCTATTCGCCTATTGTTATTTTGACGTATATATAGAGACTGCTATGTTCTTGAAGGTATTTAATTTATTCATTCAATATTGTATGGCATTTCTTTTGTTGTGCTTTATTATTTTGAGATCTAGTGAAGGTTTTTCTTCGGATAGAGATTCAAGAAATGCTCAAGCTAAAGAAGAAAGCATCTCTTTATTGCCAATGGCTCATCACCAAGAAGGTGCCTCAACTTCAACTCCTCAAACTTATGAAGACAAAATAACTGAGCTTTTAATTCAAGTGCGGGATGATCAAGATGGTAGTTTAGCGGAATTTTACCGCCCAATAATAAAAGAAAAAATGCAAAGCTGTAAAGAAAAGCTTGAATCAAATCGTAATAGAGTGATCGAGATAATTAAATCTAGAGCTGAGAATAGGAAGAAATGGTCATTACGTCATAAAGAGGTGGCTCGTATTTTAACACCTCTAATTGACACTATGGAAATAACATCTTTCGATTGTTTAAATGACGGCAATAGAAAGAAGGCTGTGAAGCTTTTGACCGAAAAAATGGGGCTTGAAGAAAATTTAGCAGATAAACTTAACCGTGATGCGGAAGATTCATGCGACGCTATGAAAGATGCGCTTCAGTTTAATTCAGAGTGGTATGAGCGTAGGATTGCAGATGTCGATAAAGATATTAAAAAAATAGATGGTACCAGCCCAATCGAGCTTAAAAAAATTTTAATGTATATCATTCACTATGGTGTATTGAAACCGACAGTGAACGAAGCACCGTCTGGAGGATCGCCTGTCTCAATGTTAGAAGATAGCTTTGAGGATCAGTTGCCAAAAAAAAGTATTACTTTAGAAAAACTAACGCAACTTATAAGGCAATATTGCAATGATAACATTCAATTTAAAATAAATAATTATCCGCAAATTAAAGCCGTTAAAGAAATATACAAAAGATCGGCAGAAATAGGTCTTAATGAACTTCTCGAAGTGGAATCTGATAAAAGAATTTATATGGAAGATTGCTCTTTGTCTCATGTTGTCAGAGCAAAAAAAATAAACAGATTGATTAAAGAAATCCGCTTGACTTATAGTTCGATGACGAAGGAAGCATTTAAAAAACTAACGAGAATAGAAGAGATACCTGATAGCAAAGAAAAAGTAGGCTGTTTTAATCGAACACACAAAAAAATAAACGGCGTAGCGATAACAATGGATGCATTGAAAGAACTTCAACAGGAAGAGGAAGAAGCAGTATTT
>CAKMZU010000188.1:6561-6914 GCA_929200485.1 uncultured Gammaproteobacteria bacterium
AAGTCATGATTCGGTTGAGTTGTCTAAAAAGGAAAAAATTGTTAATGCTCATATTGATATCTATTTTAGTAAAATAAAACTATATGATAAATACATTAAGAAAGTTGATAATAAACGAAGAATTCCATTGGGTGAGGCATTATATTATCTTGTTAAGAGCGATGTATGGGTGTCAGCGTCAGATACATAATAAAAATATAAGAACTTGATGTGTGTATTTTTGGTGATTGGTGTCATATGAATTATATGACCGTAAAGATTACATTTTTAGTTAATGACATGATTTTTTTCTAGTACTTCGAATGTTTGTGATTGGAAAATGCAAGTATTCTCAGATAAGCATTAAGCTCGGG
>CAKMZU010000189.1 GCA_929200485.1 uncultured Gammaproteobacteria bacterium
TAAAATTCAACTAGATGGACTGTTCAAAGTCAATGAATTGAAGAGATCTTTGGATAAAAATGGCCAATATAAAATACAGAAAGCCATCAGTCTCAAAGAAGGCATCGAAAAGATTTTTTCGTTTACTGCTTTCTCATTGGTTAAAGATGTATTTGGGCGGTTAATGTCGGTGATCGTTATTGTTCGAGAAGAGGTTGATATTAGGGATTTTGAAGATCAGCGCCAGCTTTCGATTCAAATGTTTGATAATACGATGGATGGCATGTTTATCACCTGTGAAGAGGGTCGAATTATCCAGGCAAACAAAGCATTTGAAACTATCACAGGATTTGAAACAAAAGCGGTGACCAATGAAAAACCATCGATTCTAAGTTCTGGCTGGAACGAGATAAGCTTTCACAAGGATATTTCACCAAAAGTTAAAGAAGATGGTTACTGGCAAGGTGAAATTATGAGCCGAAGGCTTGATGGTGAAGCGTTTCAAGCTCAGGTGAGGATATCCAGTCTATTTGATAACAACGGAAATTCGTTAGGATTAATGACGATATTTCGTGATATTACGAAGACCAAAGATGATAACGAAAATATAAAAAAATTAGCCTATTTCGATCCTCTAACGAATCTACCAAATCGAACATTATTTAACGATCGATTAGAACAAGCAATTAAACGCGGTAATCGATCTCGATTGTACGTTTCTATTTTATTTATTGATTTAGATGGTTTTAAGGCAATTAATGACAGCCTAGGACATGCCAATGGTGATCGTTTACTGATAGAAGTGGGTAAGCGGATAAAAAATACGATACGTAGTGATGATACGGTTGCAAGACTCGGTGGCGATGAATTTACGATAATTCTAAATGGGTTAGCCAATAAAGAGGTTGCAGAATCAGCGACCGCCCTGATCGCACAAAAAGTCGTTAAGTCCCTAAGTCAACCATTTAAATTACAAAATACGCATATTTCTATTGGTTGCAGTATTGGCATATCCATTTATCCTGATGACAGCATTCAGCCTGATGAATTAATCAAGCATGCTGATACTGCGATGTATCATGTTAAGCAACAAGGAAAAAACGGGTATGAATTTTATCGAGAAGATTTAAGCCAATCTAAAGAGATTAAAAACAAGCTTGAGGATGATTTACTGGCAATAGATTTCGATGAAGAGTTGTCATTTGTCTTCACGCCGGGATTCAATGTTGATGAAAGTTTGAGTCATGTTGATGTTCAGCTTCAGTGGCATCATCCTGATAGAGGTAACTTAAATCAAAAATCTTTTATTGGTCAGGCAGAAGACTTAGGGTTAACAACGACCCTTGGCGATTGGGTTATTCAGTCTGCATGTCACAAGATAAAAGATGAAAAGATTTCTAAAACTATAAGGCTAACGATACCTGTATTTGAAAGGCATTATCGAGAAGGCTATCTAACAAAATTTATCAAAAAACATATGACACAATGGAAAAATGAAATCAAGCAGTTAACCCTGATTATACCTTTGACACTTTTAGTGCAAGATGTGGGCTATTCCTTTGCGACTCTCTCGGAGCTTAAAGCCTTGGGTATTCGAATTGCTGTAACAGGTTTTGGCAGCGCTTCATTTTCGTTAATGTCAATGAATCGACTTCCCATTGATGAAGTGAGAGTTGAAAGTAAGTTAATTAAGCATATGAATAAGAGCAAAGATGACCAAAAATTAATCAGGGGTATCATTCAAATAGCCGATTACCTTGAATTGGATATTATCGCCGTAGGTGTTGAAAAAAAGCAGCAATTGCACAAATTACAAACGTTTTATGACCGATATGAATGCAAACAAGGGTTCTCACAACATAAGTCGATTGCTGTTGATAAAGCGAGTTTGGGTAGCATAAAGCCAAGCTTTACCTGATAACAAACCATAAATATATATTCATACACAGACTAAGATTACGAGTTTGTAGGTTTCTCTATTTCTTTTGGGGCTCAACTATACTTTAGATATAAACGGTTTAGTGGATAAAACAAAGACACTAAATCTGTCTATTTGGCCTGACTCTGGCAAGACACAGAACCCAGCCAAAAATAAGAATAATAGACTCAGGAGTGATGATGAAACCCGAACAAGATAACGCAAAAGGCGCGTATTCTAGCAGCGGTTTTAGTTTTAAGTATTCAAATGATCAAAAGCAGCCTGCTGAGACTAACCCTCCTGAAAATCCTGAAGAAATGCCGGAAAATTCGGCCGAATCTATGAATGAGTCGACGGAATATTTAAATTATCCGACGATAGATGAGCCCCCAACACCTGAAGCCAATAACTCTTATGAGCCCTTAACAGAACGAGAGATGGTTCGGCGTTTAAATTCCATGGCCAAGGAAGAGGAAACGCATTCGCAAAATCAGCTAGATGAAGAAACTGATGAGATAATCGATAACAAGATAGATGAAGAGAAGCCGGAAGAAGATACGTCATCAAATGCGGATAGACGGAGCACACCTCTACAAAATGATGGGATGTTTGAAGATCAATACATCGAACGGCCGAATAAGGATGAGAGGACTGATTACGTAAGTACAGAAACTCAGCAGCCAGATAGCCAAGAACTTATCGAGCTTGAAGAGCAAGAAGTGATAGAAGAGCCTGCACCGCTAGATGAAAGGTACCTCGAGATGCAGGCTCTGATGCTTGAATTATTAATAAGCATCAAAGAATCTCAGGAAGAAATACCCACAGAGGCTCAAGTTGTTGATCCTTCTCAACTGCGAGAGCTCCACTCTGACGAGTTAGAATTGCAAGCGAATGAAGCAGCAAGTAGATATCAAAGATCGAAGACCGATTCACTCGAAGAAGATGGCTCATTGTGGTCAGGTTGGTTGGTGGCCTTGATAGGTATCGGGGCGCTTAGCTTGGGGTTGGGAGTTATTTGGTGGGCAGTGAGCTCAACAAAAGAAGCCGAAACAGATAAAAAAGACGATAAGGAATCATTAGACACAGACACCCAGCCTGATCTCATTGTGCAAAAAGAAGAGCCTAACCTGATCGAAGCAGAACAAACGGATAACGAGATAACTGATGAACTGACAAGCGATGCCAGTGAAGATACGCCAACAGAAGAAGAAAACGCTAAGCCTACCTCTAAAAATATTGAGATAACACTCGAGGGTGATTCTCCTTATATTATCGGTAAAGAAGGTTTCCACTTTGATGACAAAGACAATGACCCAATGAGGGGGTTTGTGATCAAGTCCGTCCCTGATGAAGGTGAGATTTCTGCAAAAGGTGAGATAGTGACGAAAGAAACCTTCTATAAAATGCAGAGTATTGATGAAATTGATGATCTTGACTTGACGTATGCTCTGACATCAGATGAGTCAGCAGGGGTATTGGAGTTTGCTTTTGTCAGTGGGACAAGCGTTGTTAATCAACAGTTTAGCGAAAATTATCAAATAAGCTTTGAGCGAAGCGATACATCAGTCCAGGCGGGCCCAGCCTATTCATTGGATTTTGACATGAATGATCTTCAGAGCCTCCCTGCCCTGTATTATCTCATTTAGTGCAATTGTTTAGCGTGTCTCAAGGTGTTTCAATGCATTTTTTGCTTGGAAAACCACTTGTGCTGGTGCTGTCCCCCCAAGGTGATCGCGGGCTTTAACAGAGCCTTCAAGGGTTAATATCTCGAATACATCTTCGTCAATAGCATCAGAAAACTGACGTAGTTCAGCTAAGGATAACTCGGATAAATCTTTGTTTTGTTCGATAGCGTAAGCAACCGATGAGCCAACAATTTCGTGCGCATCACGGAAAGGAATATTCTTAACAACCAGGTAGTCAGCCAAGTCTGTGGCGGTTGCAAAGCCTTTTTTGGCAGCTGCCAGCATATTTTGTGCTTTAGGCGTTACCGCCGGCATCATATCAGCAAAGGCTAAAAGACAGTTTTTTATGGTATCAATGCAGTCGAAAAGAGGTTCTTTATCTTCCTGGTTGTCTTTGTTGTAGGCCAGAGGCTGGCTTTTCATTAGCACTAACAGTGAAGTTAAATGTCCAAATATGCGCCCGCTTTTACCACGGATTAATTCGGGTACGTCAGGATTTTTCTTTTGTGGCATGATGGATGAGCCGGTGCAAAAGCGATCAGGCAAGTCAATAAAATCAAATTGCGCGGAAGTCCATAGAATCAACTCTTCAGAAAAACGCGATAAATGCATCATCAGTATGCTGGCAAAGGCGTTGAACTCAATAGCAAAGTCACGATCGCTAACGGAGTCTAACGAGTTGTTGGTCGGTCTTTCAAAGCCCAATAATTCGGCGGTTAGCTCACGGTCAATGGGGTAGGTTGTCCCTGCAAGCGCAGCGGCGCCTAATGGTGATTGGTTAAGCCTTGCCCGACAGTCTTGCAATCTGCCGTAGTCGCGCTCAATCATTTCATACCAGGCTAGAAGATGATGCCCAAAGGTAACAGGTTGCGCAGTTTGTAAGTGTGTGAAACCTGGCATGATGACATCTGCATGTTTTTGAGCCTGTTCCGCCAAGGCTTTTTGCCACCGAGTTCGTAGCAGGGTAATGTCGTCGATTTCATCCCGAACATAAAGCCTTATATCGGTTGCAACCTGATCATTGCGAGATCTGCCAGTATGCAGTTTTTTACCTGTGATGCCTATCTTGTCGGTAAGGCGTTTTTCAATATTCATATGAATATCTTCAAGCTCAACCGTCCATTGTACTTCGCCTGATAAAACTTCTTCTTTGATTTCGCTTAAGCCTTTTTGGATTTGTGTGAGTTCATCCGCAGTTAAGACTTTGGCTTTAGTCAGCATCTCGGCGTGGGCTAATGAGCCTTGAATATCTTGTAAGGCTAATCGCTGATCAAATTGAATGGATGAGGTGAACTCTGCAACAAAAGCGTCAGTGGCCTCTTTGAAACGACCCCCCCACATACTTGACTCTTTTTTATCGCTCATCTTTTTTCCTCAGGTGTTTTCAAAGTGCTTCACAAAATTATTCAGAGCAAAGTCTGTTTGCTACGATTTGCCCATGAATTATTGAATAATTACCGTTTTATCTGGGTATTATCCTTTATTCTCAATGACTATGCTATTGCGCCGTCAAAAAGCCATCCAGCTCAAAGGAGCCGATATTCTTCCGGACCTATCAACTAATCAAGCGTTGATGGTACTGATGGCGCTTGCGCAAATTGTCGTTGTTATGGACAGATTGCTATCGCAAGGGCCAATACTTGATTGGGAGTCGATTGGTCTAACAACGCTCTATGTGCAGTGGCAGGCTTTAAGCTCCGCACTGGTGTTGTCACTCATCCGCCCTATTCTGGCTAAATTTAATGATATTGTTGCACTTTGGGTCGCTTTTGGATTTTTAGTGGCCTTAGCTTTTCTTATTAGCGTGAGTGTTCAGTTTTTAAGTGTCTGGTGGCTGTTGTCGGAAGTGAGTGCGTTAGATTGGCGTTTTGTTAAGAAAAATACACTATTGAGTGCCATTTTGATTGGTATGGCTTTGCACTACATGTATTTGCAAAGGCGTTTGATTATTCAACACAAAGCGGAAGTGGATGCCAGGCTTTTGGCTTTACAGGCAAAAATGAAACCGCATTTTTTATTTAATAGTTTAAATTCGGTTGCTCAATTAATTTATCAAAAACCCCAACAGGCGGAAGATATGCTGGTAGATTTGTCCCAACTGCTTAGAGCTAGCCTGGGTAATGATTCTGCGGATTCGAGCATCGAAGAAGAATGGGCGCTTTGCGAACATTATCTCTCCATTGAAAAACATCGTCTGGATAAGCGACTTGAGTGGTCATTTGATTTTTCCAACTGTAATTTAACCTTACCTATGCTGAGACTGTCGCTTCAACCTCTGATAGAAAATGCGGTTTATCATGGTATCCAAATGATTGCTGAAGGCGGTGAAATTCGAGTGAAAGGCATAAGCTTTGGCACGCAAGTAACTATCGTTGTTGAAAATAGCGTAAATCATTCAAAAGATACCTCTCACAAAGGTCAACAAATGGCACTGAAGAATCTTCAACAACGTCTAAAGCGCCGATTCGGAATTCATTCATCACTGTCTGAAGCGCATTTAGGGCGACTCTATCAGGTGACTTTAGTCTATGACGTCAAAGGAGCGAAAGTATGATGTCGTCCTTAGCGTTATTGGTTGTTGATGATGAGCCTTTGGCACGAAACCGCTTGATAAGGTTGTTAAAAGATTTAGGCTACGGGCAAATTGATGAGGCCAGTTCCGCAGCCGATGCTAGAAATCAAATAAAGTCACAAGCTATGGATATCGTATTTCTAGATGTTCGCATGCCAGAAGAAGACGGGTTGAGTCTTGCTAAAAGCTTGCAGGCGTTGGATAGCCCTCCTTCGGTTATTTTTACAACGGCTTACGATGAATATGCTCTGCCTGCGTTTGATGTATTTGCAGCCGGTTTTTTATTAAAGCCCATTGATAAACATCGCTTAGAAAGAGTACTTGAGCGAATTGCCAATAAGCTTGAGACGCAACGCCAGCCAGAGCGAAACTTGCGTTTGCGTTGCCAAATGAAAGGTGCAACCGTGTATTTGCCTATTGAAAGTATTCGTCTGTTTCAAGCAGAGGATAAGTATGTGGTGATTCATTCCACTGAAGGGGTAGGCTTAACGGATAAAAGCCTCAAGCAACTCGATGATGAATTCGCAGATTCTCTGCTGAGAATACATCGAAATGCACTGGTCAATAAAGACTTTTTATCGGGGTTAAAAAAGGTCGCCAATGAAACCCATTTATTGTTAAGCGAGTGTGATGTGACACCAACAGTCAGTCGACGTTTTTTGCCTTCTGTAAAGAAAGCCCTTACCTCACTGGCCTGATCTTATCACCAACCCATTCGGCTAAAGATTCTCTGTTGAATAATATGGGGTTCTGC
>CAKMZU010000190.1:0-1979 GCA_929200485.1 uncultured Gammaproteobacteria bacterium
TAGTGAAATCTGTACTGAAATTGCCTGTATTATTGTTGAACCCATCGCAGGAAATATGAACTGCATTTTACCCGTACCAGGCTTTTTGGAAACCCTTAGAGAAGTTTGCGATCAATCTGGCGCATTGTTAATTTTCGATGAAGTCATGACTGGCTTTCGTGTTGCAGCGGGCGGCGTGCAGTCGCTCTACAACATCAAGCCTGACTTAACGACTTTAGGTAAAATTATTGGCGGTGGACTACCTGTTGGTGCCTTCGGCGGCAAAACAGACATCATGCAACATCTCGCCCCTGCTGGCCCTGTTTATCAAGCAGGTACGCTCTCTGGCAACCCGCTAGCCACAGCCGCAGGGCTTTGCGTTTTGGAGCAAATCAGCCAGCCACTATTTTTTGATGAACTTGCCGAAAAAGCACAATTGCTCATGTTGGGGTTAGAGGCCATTGCCACTGATGCAAAAATCCCATTCACAACCGTGCAAGTTGGCGGCATGTTTGGCTACTTCTTTACAGATGAGCAAACCGTTTCAAGCTTTGCTCAAGTTCAACAATGCAATATTGAACGTTTTAAGGCATTTTTTCACGGCATGCTCGATCACGGCGTTTATTTTGCACCCTCTGCCTACGAAGCTGGTTTTGTTTCAAGTGAGCACAATGATGACACCTTAAATAAAACCCTGACAGCCGCAAGAGCTGTTTTTAAAAATTTATAACAAGGTAGCTGTATGTTTAAGAAATTGGCTTTAACGGCAATGCTAACAGGTTCAGCACTTTCTGCTCAATCGGACTCCATTGGCTTTGAGGTAGGTGCGGAGCTTTGGCGCACCAGTATTTCTGGTTATATTGACGCCACCTTTTCCAATCCTAGGCAAGATCCTTTCAATTTGACAATTGATCTTGAAGATAATCTAAACATGGAAAAAAACACTAGCGGCAGATTTTATTTTGATTTTTACCACCCACTCCCTTACTTGCCTAATTTATCTGCTTCAGTGAATCGAATTGAGCATAGCGGCGAGGGCAACCCCTTAATCAATGATATTTTTGACGGAATAAAGGTTGACGGTATCAATTTAAATATTGAAGGATTTATAAATCTTAACCATTATGACATTACGGGTTTTTGGAGCCCCATAGACAACCCATTAATTGCGCTTGACCTCGGTGTAACTCTCAGGCAATTTGATGGAAAGATTGATTTTATAGGCTCGAATGAATACACAAGAATACCCGTGAGCGGAAAAATTGATAATCTCTATATTCTCGCATACGGAAAAATTACAGCTCACCTCCCCTTAACTGGCTTGGCAGCCCATCTAGCAGTCGATGGTGGCTATAATTTCAATGCAGATAGCCCCGAGCAGGCATTTGATTTAGACCTTGGCATGACATATCGTACATTTTTAGGTTTAGGTGTTGGTTTGGGTTACCGCTACTTTGATGCAGACCTGGAAGGAAAAGCAGAAACCAATGGCCAAAAGCAAGAAGTAAAATACAAACTCACCACACAAGGGCCGTATATATCACTTTCTTATCGGCTATAAATGGGTAATATTTATCATGTAATATGAATGACATATTTCCGTCATAAAATGCCATTATTTGAAAGTGTCTCTGTAAACCCATCATGACAGAGACAAATAATTGAGACATCACCTATGTCAAGACTTGCCAGACACCACAGTGACGACGAAGAATCGAGCATTGATCTAACACCCATGCTGGATGTTGTCTTTATCATGCTGATCTTTTTTATTGTGACCGCCTCATTCATCAAGGAATCAGGATTAGTTGTCTCTCGCCCCGACGCACAAAACAACGATACCGAATCTGAAGTGAAGAATATAGTCTTTCAGATCACGGCCACCGATGAAATCTGGCTAGAAGGTCGCCGCATTGACGTACGGTCAGTTCGAGCAAATGTTGAAAGACTGCATGCCAAGAACCCTAGCGGCAGCGTCATCCTTCAGGCTCACCCAAAAG
>CAKMZU010000190.1:1989-2348 GCA_929200485.1 uncultured Gammaproteobacteria bacterium
CACAGATACCCTGACACAAATCTCTGACCAATCTCGAGAGGCTGGCGTTGATCAGATATCGCTGACTATTAATGATAAGCCATAAATTCTAGCAGGGTGTCTGCGAACAGTCAGCTCGCAGGAACCCTACTAAAGATTTGATAATGAAAGCTCTTATCCTTCGAGCCCTGAAAATTTCTTTATCAACGAGTCAATCATAATCAGCGATAACCCCCAAACACATTTATCCTGAAAATAATAACAGGGCAAATCACGGCCAAAAACCGACATAATCTCCCGATTGTCTTTGGAAAATAAAGACAAAGGCATCCAATAAACGCCTGCCACCTCATGATTTTTAACCCAGTCAAAGGGAGAGG
>CAKMZU010000190.1:2358-6877 GCA_929200485.1 uncultured Gammaproteobacteria bacterium
ACCATGCTTGGCTGGCACTTATTGTGACTTCTTGCATTGACATCTGGCAGTCGACCGAGAAACTGAAACTCTTGAGCATCGACCGATAATTCCTCTAACAGTTCTCTTTCACCGGCTGCTCGAATCGTCTTATCTTCAGGGTCTTGCTTACCGCCGGGAAAAGCCATTTGGCCCGACCAACGGTCACGCTCAAACGCTGCACGTTGAATCATTAATAACTCAACACCTTCAACGGCTTCACGCAAAATAACGGAAACTGCTGCGCGCTTGGCTAAGTGACGGTACCAAATTTTTCGGCTACCTCTTAATTCGCAGGATAGTTGACCAGACCAATCCATCGGCTACACCAAGTCAATTTGCGCCAATCATGGCTTGTTGCTGAACACGCTGAAGTTCTTTACGAACATTTGAGCCTTTCTGGCTAACACTTAACCCTTTAAGCGCCATTTGACTCGCTTGATCATAGTCAGCTACTTCCAGGCGGATTCTAGCAAGCCAATAGTAAGCATCTGGGTTATTCGGCGCTTGTCTCACTAAACGCTCGGCCAGCTGAGAGGCTTGCTCATAGTCTTTTTGGAAGAAAAGCTCTCTGACCTGATTAATTTGATTGTTAATATAGTCTGAACCTGCCTGCACTATGGCTCGCTGCTGATCTGGCTCGTGTCGATATTGAATCACATCATTTCTAATTGACTCATAAATATCTACAGGCTTCTCTTCTTTTTTAGGGGGCTGCACCACGCAAGAGGCTAAAAAAATCTGAATAAGAAGCCCAACCAGTAGTGCCCGCTTTCCATCTAACTGTTTACTCATTGAAACCATCGTTTAAACCAAAAATCCGATTGCTTTTGTATATAACATGCCGAATGTTTCTGTGGTTGAGTATCCGTTTTAAACGGAATAAACACCGCATTCGGGCATCCATCTTCTGTTAACTCATCCTGAGCAACATCTACCCAATAATAGTCAATATCGTCAGGGACTGGTGGGCGACCCATCACACTTGGGTATGCTGACATCAAATCTGTCCAAAGTGGTAACGCGCCTAAAGCCCCAGACATTGGCAGAGGCTTATTGTCATCACGCCCCAGCCAAACAACAGCCGTTCGATCCGTGGTAAAACCAGCAAACCAATTATCCCTAAGATCATTCGTCGTGCCAGTTTTACCTGCGATCATCATATTTCTTGGAAAGGATTTTTCTGCACTTCGCCCAGTCCCTTCATGCATTACTGCCTGTAATGCATAGTTAATCAAGTGCATGTTAACCAGATCAAACCGCTTTTCCAACTTAATTTTGTAGCGCTTTAACGCCCGACCATTGCTATCCGTAACCTCCCGAATGGCTTTGAGGGGTGCATAAAAACCGTTTGCAGCAAAGGTAGAAAAAAACTGCAAGGTGTCTATGGGGGTCAATTCAAGCGAACCTAAAAACAACGAGGGTACTTCCGGGATCTCAGAGGTCACACCAAGTTTTTGGAAAGTTTTAACCACGGGTCCCACCCCCAAATCCAACCCCAACCTGACGGTTGCCAAATTGTATGACTTCGCCATGGCTAGATATAAAGGAATATCGACCTGAGAATTTTGAGAGGGGTAAGGAAATATATTGGAAAGATGATGTGATTTGCGGTCAAAATTTTTCGGTTCCCACACCTGATCATGCATCTCAAGACTAATCGGCGCATCTGAAATCAAATCATTCAATCGGTAGCCTTTTTCAATTGCCGTGAGATATACCGCAGGTTTTGCCAGTGAACCTATAGGCCGTTTTGCATAAAGCGCGCGATTAAAACTGCCAGGGCGAAAATCTTTACCGCCCACCAAAGCTTCAACATCACCTGTATTATGATTAGCAACAATTATTGCCCCATTAGCTTCTTCTAATGCTTTACCAAAGCGCCGTTCCAATTTTTTTAAACCTTGATTTAAGACTCGTTGCGCACGAGCCTGCACACTCGGTTCAAGATTGGTGAATATATTTAATCCTTGGGTTTGCAGATCGCTCTGACTGTAGTCTCTAAGTAGCTGTTCTCGAACCAACTGCACGTAAGCTGCATAGCTTTTATTTGATCCAGGATCAGGTCGAACCATAAGACCTAGACTCTCTCTTTGCGCATGATAATAATCGGGATTAGATAGATAACCTTGCTGATTCATCAAGGTCAGCACTAGATTTCTACGCTCAGTCGCTCTTTGAGGATGTCTCAATGGGTTGTAATACGACGGCCCCTTCATCATCCCTACCAACAACGCCAGCTGAGCGTCTGTTAACTGGCTTAACGGCTTTGAAAAGAAAAACTCACTGGCTAAAGCAAAGCCGTGTATAGCCCTTGAGCCATCCTGTGCAACAAATACCTCATTGACGTAGGTTTGCAGAATTTCTTCTTTACTTGCTCTAAACTCTAACAAAAAAGCCATAATGACTTCTTCGATTTTTCGCTGAATGGTTCTGTCGTTAGTTAAAAATAGATTTTTTACCAGCTGCTGAGTAATGGTGCTCGCACCTTGAGTAATCTCACCATGGCGAAGATTCGAAAGCGCCGCCCTTGCTATGCCTTTAAAGGACAGACCATGATGCCGAAAGAAGTCTCTATCTTCGGTTGCTAACAAGGCTTCAATCAAAGTCTCTGGAATTTCACTGTAACTAACGACAATTCTTTCTTCATGTTGCTGAGGATGAATACTGCCAATTTTTATCGGCTCAAGGCGAAATGACCCTCGCATTTCACGAGGGAGGCCTTTGATTCGCATGACCCTATGATCTGCAATAGTCATCTCAATGTCTAATGAAGGTTGTTTTTTATCCCAAAACATAAAGGGGCGTGTCACCAGAGAAATTGTATTGCCAGCTACCCGATACGTACCATATTCACCTGAAGATGATAGACGAAAGCCTGCACCTTTGATCTCTTGTATAAAATCAGTAAAGGCAATAGATTTGCCTTCATACACTTCCAGAGATCTAGCATAAACGGAAGCAGGCAACTTCCACTTTGCTCCATTAAAACGGTGCATGATTCTTGCATCCAGATAAACCAAAAAAACGCCGAGAATGACAACCAAAGTAAAAAGAAGTTTGAACCAGGGAAAGCGTTTATTTTTCTTTGAAGCGTACTTCTTATTCCGAGGCATAAAGAGAGACCTTTTGCTGAAAAGGTTAGTTGCTAAACCTGCCACTATGGTAAACTCGCCTGAATATTTCAACTGATAATACAGATTAATTTCTTAAGGGCGCTTAAGGACCTTAGAGAGGAAACAAGATGAAACAATATGATGTCTATGGTATTGGCAATGCACTAGTAGACACAGAGATCAGCACGGATGATGCATTCTTATCAAGCACTCAAATTGAAAAAGGCGTGATGACGTTAGTTGACCTTGAAAAGCAAAATGCCATTATCGCGAAGTTAGGCGAAGCCAGCCTAAAATCCAATAGAAGCAGCGGGGGTTCTGCTGCAAACTCTATCATTGCTGTCAGTGAAATGGGCGGCAGTAGCTACTACAGCTGCCAGGTTGCCAAAGATGAAATGGGGGAGTTTTACTTAAATGATCTAAATGCAGCAGGTGTTGACTGCGAAAGTTTTGATAATCTTTCTCCAGAAGCCCAAGGCATCACAGGCAAATGTCTGGTCATGATTACACCGGATGCCGAACGCACGATGAACTCCTACCTTGGAATCAGCGAAACCCTATCGTCTGATAACATTAATTTCAATGCCCTTACCCAGTCTAAATGGTTTTATACTGAGGGTTATCTTGTAACTTCTGATTCAGCTCGAACAGCCGTCATTACCTGTAAGCAAGCCGCAGAAAAAGCTGGCGTCAAAACCGCCATGTCATTATCCGACCCAGGCATGGTTGAATTCTTCAAAGACGGTCTAGTCGAGATGATAGGTACAGGTGTTGACCTGCTCTTCGCTAACGAAGAAGAAGCCAAAAAATTTACTGGCATTGATGACACTCATCAAGCACTTAACGAATTAACAAACATTGCGAAGTCTGTTGTCATCACTTTAGGCGCTGAAGGCGCACTTATCTATGACGGCCTGCAAACGCTAAGTATTGACGCGATCAAGACCGATGCCATTGACACGAATGGCGCAGGTGATGCCTTTGCTGGTGCATTTTTATACGCCATCAATAACGGACACGATTACCTCTCCGCTGGAAAGTTAGCCGCAGCTACAGCCTCAAAAGTTGTTAGCCAGTATGGCGCAAGACTGAAAAAAGAACAGTATCAGGCATTAGCCTCTGAATACGAAGCTGTTGCTTAATATACCCCCCTCCAAGAGGAGCCATCCGAGAGCTACTTTGATTCAATCATCAGCAATAACCCCCTGATGATTGAATTCTTTTTAAACCATCCAGATAAAATTCCTGCTTTTTTGCATGAAAGACAAAGGTTAGTCACAAACGCCTATCTATAAATGCTTACTCATAAAAAATTATCCAAATGAACTTGTATCAATCCAACCTGTCTTAGTATTCAAAATCAAAACTCGTCGCATCATTTAATA
>CAKMZU010000191.1 GCA_929200485.1 uncultured Gammaproteobacteria bacterium
TGAGCGGATAAGAATAATCAAAGGTGCCGGTTGCTGCGTTGACGGATTCATGGGTGAGTCGAGTGTTGTTATAGGCTTGAGAGCCAAGGTAATCCTCCTCAGCAGAAGCACTGTACGCAACGACCCAGCACAGCGATATCAATATAACCTGTTTGAGTTTCATAGGCGTTTTCGCTTTGGTTTGCGAATAGTTGACAAGAAGGCCATTTAGAACGACCTGCAAGAATTTCGAAGGTAATGAGATTTTGATAAGGATTGTGAATCTTGGTTCAATCGTTAGTATTTTTTAGGAGGCCGGCCAAGAACAGTCTGTTCTGCCTAAATTCCAGATAGGCGGCAAAATTCTTCGCCGCTTTCTTTTTAATTGGTCATTTAAATAGGCTGACTATTCGCAGGAATTCCCCAAAAAAATTTATCACATTTCTATGGAATTTATGCTCGAACGCAATTATCGGACGCACCTTTCTGGCAGATGCGCTGTATTATGCACGTGTCATCGGGAGGAGTGAAGCGGCGATCAGATGGAAAAGCTTGGTAATGATCTTTAATAGAATACCTAATTACATCTAATATTTAGGGATTATATGCAGGTAAAAAGGGATTTTACAGGGAAGCATTTTTTGGCGAGAGGGTTTTGTGTCAGTACCGTTGGTCTAGATGAAAAGAAGATAAGGGAGTATATAAGTAATCAAGAATCTGAAGAAAAGCGTCAGGAGCAAATGCAATTTTCTGGGCTGATTTTTTTACTTTTTTTATTATATTTTCATAGGTTTCAGGAATTTCTAATCAAATAAAAGTTGCTTAATTTCTTTAAAAAGTGTTCGGTGGTTTTTTGTCAAGTGCTTTCCCTGGTCTGTCGAATCAGATTATAAAGAAATCATGGATTGTATAAAATACGCATATTATCTGGTTTTTTACTCTCAACTCCGCATGGGCATTTTAATGTATTCATAAACCCTAGCATATTAACGCTACATTCTTTGCACATTGTGTGTTTACATTCCAATTCAATATTTGGGAACCTTTCCAGACAAATCTGACAAGGCCTAGGTTTGTGTTCGGAAGGTGCCTGAGTCAAAAAATCTTCCAAAGTCTTGGGGCCTTGGTTTGCTCTTCGTTGGCGTAGTATTGGTTGGTTATCTATTGGTTGGTTATCTATTGGTTGGCGTATTATTGGTTGGTTATCTATTGGTTGGTTATCTATTGGTTGGCGTATTATTGGTTGGTTACCTATTGGTTGGAGTAGTATTGGTTGGTCTCTATCCCCGTCGAGGTATACATTCGCGAGAAAAGTTCCCGCAAGAAGGCAGGTAAAACAGACTCCGGTTGCCCCCCCACAAGCGCTTAGATATTCAGGATGACATTTAAGTGCAGAAAGGTAGAATTCATTAAAGTTACCAGGGTAAATTTTGTAACAATTGTAAGTAAGCGCTAGGCAACAACCACATGCGTTATCAATAATTAGACTCTCCCTTAAAGTTTCTTCATTCACAATATCTCTATGCGAAGAATGATAAGTGATATTTCCAAAAGTAGGGAGAAAATTGAACGCAAAAGGGATTACAAGATCATCCCATCCGAAACCTGCAAAAACAGGTTTAATTAATAGTAGAAAAATAAATATTGTACGAAATGAATACATACTTTATAACCTAGGTAATAAAAACTATACTTGACTAAACTCTTTAAGATGATTGAATTTTATAGTGTTGTGAATAGTTTAATTGCAATTGGTTCATTAATATTTCATGTGTTATATATGGTTTAATACTCTATTTCTATAAGAAATTTATAAATATTTTTTTTATCAATGATTGTTTTTTAGGGCAGGATAAATTGGTGTTACCTGATTCAGTAACACCAAACTGGTTAAACTGAGCGCTTTTTTCTTGCTTGGTCTTGTCATTTTATGGGAGTAATTTTCTCCCAATTCTTCAAGATCGAATCCTGTAAAATTCTGAATAATCTTATTGGATTTGCTAAATTCTCCTCGATTAAAATACCTTTGCAGTGTTTTCATCTCATTTAATGGACTTCAACAACCTGATATAGCATGTGACCGTAATAGTGGGATTTATGTGTTACCTGATTCGAGAATATTCGCATTTCTGATCAGGTAGAAAACTTTTAGATAGTCCTGTTTAGTGGACAAGTACTGCCAATTGGGTAAATTTGAACAATAGCAGCTCATCAGAGACATAGCCTTCTCAGTCAGCAATATTAACTGGTATCAACATTAGCTGTGCTTTCGTTGCGAATAGCCCATTGAAAAACAGCTTGGATAAGACCACTGGACGTTTATGGGTAACAAGATTTCGATAAAGATTATGACGCTTTGTTCAATTTAAGCGATTCTACTCGGTTAGTGCGTTAAGATGGCGTTTGTAAAAAATCCAAACCCTTCACCACCTTCAATTAGCTGTTGGATGAAGATTTCTTTGAAAGCTTCATTGGCTGCAGAAATATCCGTAAAAGTAGTGGCATATTTATAAGTAAAAGAACCGGGGATAGGGGGCGCAGTAATTACTTTGGGTGAAGGGGCGACGCCACTCAAAATTCTACCATCAGCATGAGCAACAAGAGGTTTTGCGTATATTGCCTTATCAGGCACTGTCGTGCTTGCAGGTAATGCGGATGCTTCACTTGTGCCTGCTTCTGAGGTGGCGGCGGTTGGTGCCATATACGCATTACTGGTGCTGGCGACTGAGCCCGTGGTAGCCTGAAAAGTCATTTGACTTGCGCCAGTGCTAGATACGCTCTGGTCAACGGCTCCATGTACGATTTCTGATGCGCCTTGATTAAGACTCAAGGCAGAGGCTCTTTGACCACTCTCAATAGCAGACTCATAGGTTCCCATATAAAAAATAAGCGGTGTCGTCAAAAATCCATAAACCGCAGGCGCAATGGCCACGCCCGTTAAAACAATTGAAGCCGCACCTAAGCCGATACTGATATATTGCAGAGCCTTCGCGGCTTGCTTGTTTCCTGAATCTAAAGCACCTTGTGATCCCATGAGTGAAATACCTGAAAGGGAAGCGGTTACTCCAGCTGCAATCCCTGCGCCTGCACTGAATGTTAAGGAAGCGCCTTCAGTTGGGATGGCCAGCAGCGCGCCCAAGATACCTAATACTGTTAATCCACTGCCAACACCATAGGATACCCCTTGCTGTGAATTATGGCCTGTCGGGTCAATAAAACTAATGGGATTGCCTTTGGCGTAGGCATAATGGTTATCGACATGAAAGGTATCACGGCTGACAAACAATTTCAGATCAACATGATAAAAACGTCGTTGGAGATAGGTCAGATTGGCATCCTGATCAAGATATTCCTGATTCCAGCCGAAGGATGATGAGATGTTGTCACCTTTAAAGGGCGTTACAGATTTCCCGTAAGCGGTATAAGTAGTGGTATTGAAGTTTTTATCACTGGCTAGAATAGCCCCCGTGTCTCGTCCGGCTACAAAGAATTGATCAACGCCCGTTTCGCTGATAGTTGCCTGCAGCCCATGCTTATCACTAAAAAGGCTATACCAATGGTTGTCATCTTTGATAGCCGTGATCTTTTTGTTAACGCCATGATAGAAGCCCCGGCTTTTCTTTTCTCTCGTACGCTTACCCAGTAATCCATTCGGTAGATAATGGTAGTCAACGGGTGAAAAGTCAGGGTGCTTCAGGCGCATTAAATAGCCTTGCGCATCATACTCGAAATCGGTGGTATTTAGTGCTTGTTCCAGATGACCATTTTTATTCCAGCGGTAATGTTCAACAACTTCCTTTTTGCTATCGTTGAATACAGATCGTAGTCGTTGATCCTGACGATTGTAGTCATGAGTAAGGCTGCGCTGGCTTGAGCCGTCATGAAAAATCTCTTCAGTCAAATTGTTGTTAGCGTCATAGCGGTAATTAATGGATTTAACCAGATGCCCGTCGTCGTGTATTTCACCGATCAGACGATTCAGCGAGTCGTATTGATATTTAATTGTACTGTCAATGCTTGGCTGTTGACCCTTGTGTGAGTGATTGCTGGTACTTTCGAGTTGTCCTCGGGTGTTGAAGTAACGGTCGGTATTGAAAACGGTCCCGCTCGGTTTGGAAAAATGCGCAGTTTTTGTCAAATTTCGGAATGCACCGTAGTAAAAATCGGTTTCTGTAACGACTAAAGAGTTCTCAGGTGAGTTGCCATCGGCATCATAAATAGCCGTTCGTTTGATCAGGTTGCCTTTCACATTATTGTCGTCTTCACCATAATGGAACAGCATTTGATGCTGTCCTAGCTGAATTTGCGAAACGGCACCTTTGTCATCTTTGTTATAGGTTATCTGATATCGCTTGCCTGCAAAGTCGGTTTGGGTGATTACGCGGTTTTTATCGTCATATCCCATTGTCATTGCCTGACCGTCTGGATAGCTCACGGTGTGGACTTTTCCATTGGGCAGGTAGCTGTATTTGATCACCTGTCCATCATTATCAGACAAAGCGATTAGATGGTTATCGTCATTGTAGGTTTTTGTAATTTCAAGTTGTTTATCGTCTCGCATCCAGCTGCTTTTGACGACCTGACCTAGCAGGTTGTAGTCAAATAAAATTTCCTGGCCATCCGGTTGGATGGTTTTAATCCGTCGGCCTTCTTTATCATTGATATGTACGATTGTCATTTTCTCCGGTGTCATCACTTTCACTAACTGATTATCTTCATTGTATTCCCTTAAATCCGTTTCCCCTTTAGAGGTTTCGTGGGCGCAGGTTTGTTCTTTTGTGTGTTTTACCACGTTCTTGAACAGGTCATATTGGGTTGTGTGGGTAAAGTGCAGGCCATCGAAGCCCTTAATGGTTTTTTTAGTTCGATTAAGGCTGGGATCGTATTGATAACACCATTCAATAGTGTCAATGCGTTGCAAGGTATGGCGATGGATTTGGGCGCTAGACTGTTTTGACAGCTTACCAAAGCCGTTTTTTTCGATGATATTTTCAAGAAAATAGGTTTGTGGATCATTAGGGTTATCAAAAACCGGATATTTTCGATAGATCGTTTTGGCAAGCCATGGCTGTGTTTCTTTCTCCATCACTTTGTGTTGGTTGATATAGGTCGTGGTGATCAGGTGTAAGTCGTTATAGTCAATGCGTTTGATGTTGCCCCATTGGTCAATATGTTTGATTGGGCGTTCGAGTTGATCGTAAATCGTAGCCTCATTTAGATTTAAGATATTGGTTTGTTTAACCACTTTATTCCAGCCGTTGTATTCCATTGAAGATAACGTCCGCCAAGTGTTTTTAAAATAATCTTTATGTGCGATGACTCTGCCTGCGGCATCCGTGACTGTGGCAGATTTATAATTGAGTGGTGTTTCTTTTATGATCTGGTTGATTTGGCTTTTATCGAAATTTTGATGAGTATAGAGTGTGGCTTTACCCAGTGGGTTGGTTTCTTTGGTTAATCGATCCAGGTCGTCATATTCATATTCCCAGATGGAGCCAACAGGTGTACGTTTTTCAATGAGGTTGCCGCTGCGCGTATTCTGGATTTCCGTATTCACAGCGCCACGTTGACTTATCTGTTTAACCGTCAATAAGCCAGAATTTTTGTCGAAATGATAGGTTTTGGTGTATGACGTTTTTTGAGGTCCGGGTTGCTCATTGGCTAGCCATTCAACGGATGAAAACATTTTTCTACCGAAGTTATCATGCTGCATGGTGGATTTTTGCCAGGGTTGCCAGGCATGTTGAACATGCGCTTTATAGTCGATGATTTTATCGGCATGGGTTTTTTTATCGATTGATAGGGTATAAGAGGATCGAATAATTTGGTTGGTCAGTGCGTCTGTGCGAATGTTTTCCTTTTCCAGACCAAAGGCATCATTGTAGTAGGATTTGGCCTGATGATGGATAGTGTTCCACTTCCCGTAAACCCGATCGAAGACCAGGCGGGACTCTTCGATTTTGTTGCCATACAAATCATATTTTGTCAGGATTTTATCCCTTGGGATATAAACGTTTTGTTTGTCATCCCAAATCCAGTTGATGGTTTCGCGCGGCTTGTCATAGTTGGTGGAACGACTGTATTTAAAAGGGGAAATACTGTATTTATAGGTTGTTTTTAGATGTTTCAAACCATCTTTGAGTGTGCGTACTTCTGTGGGTAGATGCAGGTAATTATAATAATAGCGTTTACGGCTATTTTGCGGCACCTGCCCGATTAAATCACTGCGGGCAATTTCAACGGAATAACGATAAGACTTATTCTGACTATCCATCAAGTTATCGCTGTTATTCGATAAGCCATACATTGGGTAGCCAGTGAAGTTGTTGTCTTCTGAGTAGGTGTAGTGTGTTTCTTCAATTTTTTTATTTGTCGCTAAATCCATTTTTTCAAGCAGAGCGACAACGGGCATTTGTTTTTTACCATTGCCATCGGTGTAGCTAATAGTGTCGTAGCTGATTTGTGTGATTAACCCTTTGGGCGTTTCTATGGTTCTTAGAAGGTTTCTTCCGGCAAAATTCACGTATTTAAATTCGGTACGCTGCCCTATGGCATTGGCGATTGCCTCAACGCCATTTTTATTGAAATATACATGGATTTTTTTGTTGTCTGGGGTAGTAAGGTTGAAACCACCGGGCACATAATCAAAGCGGTATTGATTGCCATAATTATCCGTCAAGGTTTTTAAACGGGCAGTTCTAAGGGCGCTGATGGGTTCTTCATAGTCAAACTGGATAACGTTTCCGAAGCGATCTTTCTCAATGACAATCAGTCCCTGATGAGAGAAATACTTGATGCTGCCATCTTTGTGAT
>CAKMZU010000192.1:0-2137 GCA_929200485.1 uncultured Gammaproteobacteria bacterium
ATTGTGATCAATCAAAAAGGTGTTGCGCAATCGCTTAGTGCTGGTGAAAGTACGATTAGCGCCATGGATATTGAAACAGCAATCAAGGCGAATACCTCTGTTAACGTCGATATTGCTGCGTTTCAGGATTTAACCCTTTTGCCTAAGACTATCATGTTGCATCCGGGGATAAAAAAACAACTTGTCGTGAGCGGTAAATACACTGACGGCGTCTCTAAAGAGTTAACATTAGATGCGACATGGGGTGTAGCGGATGACAGCATCGCTGTGCTAACGGCTAAGAAAGGCGAAGTCCTAGGGAAGGCAAGCGGCAGTACGCAGGTAACGGCTACCTTTGACAATAAAGTTGCGTCAACCAAGGTGGATGTTACTGAGAAAAATTTGGATTACATAACCTTGTCACCTGGAAATTTTACCTTGCCGGAAGGTGTTAAAAAGCAGTATCAAGCAGACGCTTTTTATAGTGATGGTTCTTTTGAGCAAGTTACGGATAGTGCAATTTGGTCAGTTATCGATCATGACGCAGCGTCAATAGATAAAAATACAGGATTGTTGACGGCGAAACAAAAAGGAGAAACGCAGGTCTTGGCACATTTTGGGGGTAAGGATGGAGCGACAACGGTTACAGTGACGGACGCAAGGTTAGAAAAACTAACCATTACACCAAAAAGCGCGGATATCAATTTTGTTGTTGGCCAAACAAAACAACTCACAGCTAATGGGCAATTTAGCGATGGTGAATTGCTTGATGTGACAGATCAGGTAATTTGGCTTAGTCAGTCGCCTAATGTGCTATCCGTTACGCCTTTAGGCGAAAAAGCAGGGGAAGCAACGGCTGTCGGTGACGGCAGTGCAGATATTAAAGTTGTAGATCCAACAACCCAAAAAACAGCCAGTATGACTTATGGCGTCAAAAAAGCTACGTTAGTGGATATTGAGATCAGCCCTGAAAATCAGGTTCTGGATATAGGCGATGTGTACCCCTATTTGGCAAAAGGAATCTATAGCAATGGTATGGAGCGCAATCTAACACAGTCAGTAAAATGGATTGCTGATTCAGGTGTTGCGCAGATTGATGCTGATGGAAGACTTACGGCATTATCACCTGTCGAAAACACAGGCGTTACGGCAGAGTATCAAGGGGTAAAAAACACAGCTCTTCTCACGATTAAAAAAGCGACGTTACAAAAAATAACTATCACACCCGATAATTTACTACTGCATAATGGCGAAAGGCATCAACTCTCTGCAACTGGAGTGTATAGCGATAACTCAGTCGAGGATCTGACGGACAGCGTGACCTGGTTTTCTCACAGCCCAGAGTTGGTTGAAATCGATACGAAAGGATTGGTGCAAGCGCATGGCGTAGGCACAAGTCAGATAGATGCCTCGAGCAAAGCAAAACCATTCGTCACGGCATCAACCAAAGTCAGTGTGAGCCCTGCTTCTCTAGTCGCTATTAGTATTGAACCCAATGAAGCCAATATGCATGTGAATCAAGTGAAAAACTTTATTGCTGAGGGGTTTTACAGTGATGGCAAGTCGGCGGATATTACTGATGAAGTTGCTTGGGAGGCACTGGATAAAAATATTGCTCAGGTAGATCCGAATAAACCCGGTAAAGTGGTAGGGCAGAGAAAAGGCAGCACAAAAGTCCAAATAGAGTATCAGGAGAAATCTGATACGGCAGACGTCACGGTTAATTCTGCAGTTTTACAAAAAATTGTTGTTGCGCCAGAAAATGCCAAGCTTCATTTAGGTGAGCATCAACAATATTACGCAACCGGTGTGTATTCTGATCAAACAGTAGATAAGTTGGATGAGGGGATTCATTGGGCGTCCGCTAAGTCTGATGTTATAACCATCGACCAAAAGGGGTTTGCGCAATCATTCAAAGTTGGATCAAGTAAAATCACGGTGACTGAAAACGAAACAGGAAAATCAGCGAGTGTTCCGGTCAATGTGGATGGCGCTATATTACAAAACTTTTCAATTGTGCCTGATGCTGTAACGTTAAATCTTGGGGTTAACAAGCAACTAATGGCTAGGGGGCAATTTACCGATGGAACCACAAAAGATTTAACCGAAGATGCACAGTGGTCAGTTGATAGTGATAACTATGTTGGGCTAAATGATA